>JALVIU010000329.1 GCA_027028665.1 Candidatus Atribacteria bacterium
TTCCTATCCTGGTGCATGAAGTGGTACTTATGGGACGCTATAGGGATCTGGGTTTTTTCAAAAAGCCTAAAAGAGAAGACCTTACACTTGTGGATAATGCACTATCTGCAGTGGGCATGATACATGCAAAAAATGTACCATTTGGCCATCTATCAGGGGGAGAAAGACAAAGGGTCCTTATCGCACGGGCACTGGTGCAAAATCCCAAGGTCCTTATGCTTGATGAGCCCACATCTGCACTTGATGTAAAATCAAAAAATGATATTGCAAATCTTGTTTGGGAGCTACATAAAAAACTTGGACTTACAACACTCTTTGTCACACATGATCTAAATATCGTATCTGATTTTGCCACAAAGATCCTCTATATAAATAAAAAGGTGTATGGTTTTGGAAGGCCTGAAGAGATACTTACCCAAGAGATGTTAGAAGAGATATATGGTACACGGGTAATTTTGTTTAACTATCACGGGAAAACATGTGTAATAGTGGGAGATGAACATGGGAGATCTATGGAGTTTTAGCTTTTTTCAGAGGGCGCTTATCTCATCTATACTTATAGGGGCTGCCTGTTCATTTACAGGTGTATTTGTTGTGCTAAATGGCCTATCGTTTATGGGTGCAGGGATTGCACATGCTGCATTTGCAGGAGTAGCCCTTGGATTCCTCTTAGGAATAAATCCCTTGCTTCTCTCTATCATATGGGCAATAGGTGCAGTATGGGTGATAGGTTTTACCCATAAAAGAGGGGAACTAAAGCTGGATGCCTCCATTTCGATCATGTTCTCTGTTTCCATGGCCCTTGCCGTACTCTTTATCGGTTTTATAAAGACATACAATACAGAGCTATTTAGTTTTCTATTTGGAAATCTCTTTGCCATAGGAAAGGTCGATCTTATTATCATATCCCTTATGGCATTTTTTTCCATTGGTATAATACTCCTTTTCTTTAAGGAATTTTTCTTTATAAGTTTTGATCCACTTATGGCAAAGGCAAGTGGTATACCTGCAAATGGACTATTCTTCCTTCTTCTAAATGTGATTGGCCTTACAGTAGTTATATCATTAAAATCTGTAGGTACAATACTTGTGTTCGGATTACTTGTAACCCCTGCCGCATCGGCCTATCAACTTACACACAATATACGGATAATGACAATCTTATCTTTAATATTTGGTGTAGGGAGTTCCATCCTGGGACTATTTGCATCATACTATCTTGATGTACCAAGTGGATCTACCATTGTAATAATACTTGGGATTATATTCTTTATTTCTATGCTTTTGTCTCCAAAACGAAAAAGACTAAAAACCATAAAAATAGGAGGAGATGGAGACAATCATTAATAGTCATTGACCCCTTGGCTATGACTGACTGGTCGGTTATAATTCGGATATGAAAAAAGTTACACAGGATTTGACAGAAGGTAATGTAGTAAAAAAGGTCTTTTCAGTTGCCCTACCCATGATGGCAGGAAACCTCTTCCAGATGGTATATAATCTTGCTGATACCTTCTGGGTTGGTAAAATAGGAAAAGAAGCAATAGCTGCTGTTTCCTTTAGCTTTGTACTTGTATTTATCCTTATCTCTCTAGCAGGGGGGCTTGGTGGTGCTACATCCATTATGACAGCCCAATACTTTGGTGCAAGGGACCAAAAACGACTAAAGATGACCATCTCCATAGCCTTATGGTTTGTAGGTGGTATTGCCCTAATCCTTTCCATGTCTGCACTATTATTTTCCAAAAGGCTTCTTTTATTGCTCCATCCTGCACCTAATGTACTACCCCTTGCAAATACCTATTTTAGAATAATTATGGGTGGTGTGCCCTTTATGTTTTTATTTTTCATATTATCAGGTATACTAAGAGGTCTTGGAAACGGTGTTGTCCCTATGAAGGTAGGGCTTGTAACCAATCTTATAAATATAGTACTTGATCCCATCTTAATATTTGGGTTTTTCTTTTTTCCGAAGTTTGGTGTCTCTGGTGCCGCATATGCCACTGTATTTTCCAGATTCTTAGGGGCAGCCTATCTTGTCTACAGATTATTTAGTGGCAAATTTGGGTTTAGATTTACATTAGGAGACTTAAGGGCAGACTTAGAGATCATAAAACACCTCTTAAGGATAGGAATCCCATCGAGTTTTACACAGCTATTTGTCTCACTGGGGAGGAGTGTACTTATAAGAATTGTCGCCCAGTTTGGCACTGCAACTGTTGCTGCATATGGTATAGGTGGGAGATTGGACTCTGCATTTTTTATGATATTTATGGGTCTGGGTAGTGGGGTGAGTGCCTTTGTTGGACAGAATATAGGAAGAGGCAGGCATGATAGGGTAAAAACTGGGGTTATAAAGATTGGATTTATCACTATTATTATATCCACTGCACTTGCTATCTTTGTATTTTTCACTGCAAAATACCTCATCCTTATATTTAATACAGATCCAGAGGTGGTAAAAGAGGGTATAATATACCTAAGAACCCTTGCCTTTTTCTATATGTTTATTGGATTTCAGTTTATGATGGGAAGTGCATTCCAGGGGGCAGGGGATGCCATGACAACAATGTTTTTATCAGGGACGAGTGTGGCCTTAAGAATATTATTTGCACTCATCCTTTCAAAGTATATGGGTGCACAGGGAGTCTGGCTTGGGTTGGGTCTTTCCTGGACTATTACCTCTACAATAGGATTTGCCCTGTTTTTATCTGAGAGGTGGAAGAGAAAAGGGGTGATAAGAGAAAGATATGGAACATAAGGTATATATCCAGAAGATAGAAGAT
>JALVIU010000330.1 GCA_027028665.1 Candidatus Atribacteria bacterium
AAGCACAGGATGAAGGCCCTTCACAAGACGGGGATTATCGTGGTCAAAGTGATTATGACTTACAGTCACAATCTCCGCCTTTATATGGGGAACTTTATATCCTAAGGTATCATCAAATGGATCCATTGCAATCCTTATGCCGCGGGAATTTATAACAAAGAAAAAGGAATGTCCAAACCACTTGATTTCCATGATTATTTCTTATTTTCAAGGAAGTCTACAAAAGACTTTAGCCTTTTTATTGCCAAATCCTTTTTTAGATTAAGTATAATGGATTCGGTTTGGGTAAAGGTTATGATACCAAGGGGCATAACCTCTAAAAATTTTAAGGCCTCACTTACCTCCTCTAAAGTATAGTTTTGCCTTTGATCAAGATGCGTCATTACTGTTTTCATATCTACTAATTTTACCTTTTTAGACAGATCATCAAGCACATCCAATATATCTCTCAAAAGCACTACTCTTCTCGTCATTACCCCTCTGGCATTACTTATTTCAGCCAATCTATCCTCTTCTTCTTTAGTTGATGCAAATAGTGGACGAAAATCAAAAAGCGTAAGAGGAAACTCATCATGCCATTGGATAAGTTTTTTCAGTGTATATATGCTTAAAAAAATAATATTGGGATTTTTTACTACCCCTGGGATACTATATGATATAAATAAAAAATAATCTGTCTTAAAATTCTCCAGTGCATCTTCCCACAGGCCTATAGGGAGGGTATTAGAGGAAAATCCTCCCTCTATGAGGAATCTATAGCTTTCAGAATCCAAAGATGCACTGGCGATATACAGTATATTATTCCTAAAATCGATCTCTTTTACACTAAATCCAAAATAAATAAATATGTCTTTGAGAAGAGGTTTTAATCCATCTCCTTTTTTCTTTGTAACAGTATTTATTCTTGCAAGGAGTTCCTCACCGGGGGATAGAAGTTGACGATGTACCCATAAGTTATCAGAGACCTCTACAAGCCAATGTTCCTTGTTAAGAATAGACCTTATATCATCAATCTTTACTCTCTCTCTTATATCTTTAGGAAGTTTCTTTACAATATCCCCCGTCCTTAATGTCCTTCTCTCATTTTTTACTATTTCAAGCACCTTTTCTCTTATTTCATCAGGATCAAACTCTTCTTCCTTCTCAGGTGTAGAGATGGTGTATATATGCTTCTCATAATCTGTAATTCCGAACACAAGAACATCATTTACATCGAGACCTTTTTTTGAAAACCACTCTTTAAAACCTATAATCTTACCCAGCTTGTTATTTAAAATGGTATGAATTTCTCTACCTTGATCATCAATAAAGGTAAGTTCAAGCTCCTCAGGCTCTTGAGGAAAATAAGGCCTCATATATGAA
This sequence comes from Candidatus Atribacteria bacterium, assembly GCA_027028665.1. Classification (GTDB taxonomy): domain Bacteria; phylum Atribacterota; class JALVIU01; order JALVIU01; family JALVIU01; genus JALVIU01. The sequence continues at coordinate 1,363 of JALVIU010000330.1, forward strand.
GTAAGGGTTACTATACCGTTTTTTATGCAGTAAATGGTCAGTGTATATTTAAAGCTAATATCCTTATACCTCCACTTCGAAAGTCCCCAAATACCCTTATCAATACGCTCGAAGCGTTTATCCTGGCTCATACAGGAATTAACGATATAGTAAGGAGACTTCCCTTTAATCTTACGTATTTTTAAGATTTCATCAACTATATCTCTATAGTACATGGGCTCATTATGGGAAAGCAAAACTCTATATGCAAGTTCTGCAAGGGAAGCCTCTTCCTGCTTGGATCCCATCTTCTCTCCTTTCAAAATATAAGGCTCGGGGGAATAAGGAGTTGTTTTATTTAAGTATACTAATAAATATAAAAAATGTCAAGAAGTATAGAGAAAAAGTAGACAAAATTTGATAACTTTATGGAAAATAAAAAAAGGGGGATTTTGTACCCCCCCTTTTTTTAAGTCATAGACATGTATATTATTTACTGATTCATTCCGATCTTAAAGAATAACCAATTTGGATTTCCTGCACCAGTTAAGTATCCAGGTGCAGTTGTTGCAATTTGAACTACATCTTCTCCAAGATCACTTTGTACTTTCTCAGCACTATTGGTTCTTACATTATTTGCGGCAAAGGAAAGATACTCTTCGGTTCCAAAAGTATACGTAGCCAATGTATATGAACCGCCCCATGGGTTTTTGGTAGGCCACTTCTCAAGATAAGGTCCATCCCAACCGTTACTACTATCACCAGTAACAAAAGCATTCGATTCATTATCATTGTCACTAAAATCATTATCTGCAGTAGGCCATGTACCCACATCAGAGTAATACATAAGTGTTGCACTCTTTACTGCCTTATAGTCACTCTCCACTGCTGCAACCTTTGATTTCTCAATTGCCTTAAATGCATTTGGTGCAATAATTGCAGCAAGTATACCAATTATTGCAATTACCACCAAAAGTTCAATAAGGGTAAAACCCTTTGAGCCCCTTTTCTTAAACATAAAGCTCAACCTCCTTAATATTTATTTTACTTTATAAATACCCTATTTTCTAAAAAATAGGACATATGTTATTTGTGCTTACATTATAGCATATATCTTTTATAATTGCAACTCTTATTTAAAAATAGTTCTTCCATAGACATCTATAGCCAAAATTACAGGGAAATTCTCCACATACAAACGATGTACGGCCTCAGTGCCTAAGTCCTCATACAAAACAGGTGTATTCTCCTTTACCATCTCAGAAAGATATGCACCTGCCCCTCCAAAGGTAACAAAATAGAGAGCCTTATATCTCTTCAAGAGTTCGATCACTTCATCTGAGCGCTCACCTTTACCTATAGTACCCAGAAGTCCCTGTTTAAGAAGTATCTCCATATACGGATCTAATCTATGTGATGTAGTAGGTCCACATGCACCTA
>JALVIU010000331.1 GCA_027028665.1 Candidatus Atribacteria bacterium
CCATTATATCCTTTGGATAAAGGAGGGTATATTTATCTTTGTAAGATGCAATTATTTCATTTTCTTTTTTGTTTCTGCCCACAATGAGCTTTTTTCCAGATGGTAGTCTAAAGTGTCTTCCGATATCCAGGAGTTCTATATTTTCCATACTATATTCATTGTGCTGGATGAGTTCTCTTAATCTATATGCATATCCAGGTTCTGTAAGCTTACATCCACCAGACGGGGTAGGGAAGTCAGAAATACCATATTTTTTTGCAAGCTCAAACTGAGGCTTTCGAGACCTTCCTGATATGGCATATAGATGTTCCCTGTTTACATAGGCTGACTTTTCAGGCTCTGTTTCAGGTAAGAGTTTTGCAGAAAGGGGCCTTAAAATCTTTCCGGCAAATCCCGATTCCTCCTCTACTATTTTGAGTGCTATCCTGTTTTGAGACATGGGGCGTTCTCCCTTGACTTCTCCTGTTATGAGAAATGATGCGCCAATTTCTTTCATGAGTTCCCCTGCCTTTTTAAACATATATGCATGGCAATCTATACATGGGTTCATATTTTTCCCATATCCGTGTTTTGGGTTGTGGACAAGCCTTAGATATTCTTCTCCAAATTCTATTATCTTAAGCTCTATGCCTAATTTTTTTGCATATTCTATAGCCTTATCTGGAGAATAAAAAGGGGATTTAAAGGTAACCCCGATGACCTCTATTCCCTCTTCCATGATGATCTTCGTGGCAAGGATACTGTCCAATCCCCCTGAGAAAAGTGATATGGCCTTTATCTTTTTCAAATTACTTCCCTCGCTTCCTCTATTTTTGCAGTACTTCCCTTTATTTGAATGAGTACAATGGCAAAGAATATAAGCCCTGCCCCAAGTAATTCTCCTGTGGATAAAACTTCTCCTCGAAATATGTAGGCAAATATGCCTGCAAATACAGGTTCTAATGAGAATATAAGCCCTGCCTTTGTATTTGACATCTTATTTTGAAACTTGTTCTGTATATAGTAGGCAAGGGCTGTACCTAAAACAGCGTTTAGTGTAATGCTCTTTATAGCCTCATATTTTATTGAAAATGTATATGTACCCATTATAAAAGATATGGAAAGACTTAAGATAGATACAGTAAATATTTGTACAATGAGTAGTTTTACCGGGTCATATATCTTTGTATATCTACCTACAAGCACAATCTGAAATGCAAAAAGTATTGCACATATAAGGGTGAGGAAATCTCCTATATTGACACTTGTTATTCCACTTTCAGAAAAGGATAGGAAATAAAGCCCCAATGCTGCAATGAGTGTGCCAAATATAGTAACAAAAGAGAGTCTTTCTTCCTTAAAGAGAAAGGATACGAATGGAGTAAAGACTACAAAGAGTCCTGTAATAAAGGCATTATTTGATATAGTTGTATATTTTAGACCTATAGTTTGAGCTACATATGCAAAAAACAGAGTAAGGCCTATGAGTGCACCTATCTTAAATTCCTCTTTGTTTATCTTTCTTTTTGATGGAAAGATGAGTAATAGTACTATTGTGGCAAGTAAAAATCTAAGGCCTATAAAATATATAGGGTCAAGATAGGATATTCCTTCCTTGACCCACATAAATGTGGCACCCCAGATCATAGTGCCAAATATGATAGCTATTTCAGGCAAAAAGTTATTTACAAATTTCATTATCCCTCACTTTTATAAAGAATATAGCGGCTAAGAGGCCAAGTACAGTGGCCAATAAAAATGGTGATGCCTTTGTAAATTTTACCATAAGATATGCGGCAAGTGCTGGAGTAAATGATGAAAATATACCACTTATTGTGGCAAAAAGACCTATCATTTGAGAACGGAGCCTCTGGGGGAATACCCCTGTGAGATAAGAGTTATATGAAATATGTGCAAGTTGTGAGGTCATAAAAATAAATATAAAAGGTATAATGTATAAAATACTTCTTCCCAGTGCTATCCATATAAGTAGAAATACCACATGTAGAATAGTGTTACCAATCAAAACCCATTTATCCGTATATTTTCTTATGAGATATCCTCCTATGAGGCTTATAATTACTGCTCCAAGCCCCCCTATCCCATATAAGATATTTACATTTGCCTTTGAAAGTTTTAGTACTTCTTTACTATAAATGGCTATAAAAGGTCCATATGTAGTAAGAGAAAAGATGGCATAAAATATCGCAGAAGCGGTAAGAAGGATGAGAAAGTATCTATTTTTTAGTACACCTCTAAGTGGCACCCGATATAAACCCTTTTTTTTGTCTTTGTAAAAGTGTGTTTCTTTGAGAAATAGGAGCCTAAGTATACCATTTAGGAATGCCACAATGGCAGTGAATAGGATTAGATTTCTTATTGTGGTATATCTAAGTAATACACCACCCATAAGCTGTCCAAGAGCTATGCCACCTGATGCACCTAATTCTAAGAGAGAAAATGCAAATCCCTTTTTATGCTCAGAGACAGACTCTGCAATAAGGGGAATAAAGGCAGGAATCTGTATAGCGGAAACCACATTTTGCATGGTAGCCACTATTACAAGCATTATCCAGTTATGAAATATATACCCAAGTGCAAAGAATATCCCTGCTACAAATGTGGGATATACAATAAGCCCCTTTCTACCAAAGGTATCAGATAGGATTCCTCCGGGATATTGAAAGAGTAGAAATGAAACAGATATTATAGAATACGATATGCCTATTTGCATATCTTTTGCACCGAGTTCTTTTAGATATATAGGAAGTACGGTGTACCAGGAAAATAT
>JALVIU010000332.1 GCA_027028665.1 Candidatus Atribacteria bacterium
TAATCTCTTCTGCAAGCTCCAATATGTTTATCTGTACATCCCTTCTTACCTTTAGGTCCTCTATCTCATCTACATCTATATTGTGTGCAAGACCGTGTACCCTTCTTATCATAACAGTTGCTGCATATCCTACCATATCCACAAAGAATGTACGCATATAGTAATCCATAAAGCCCGGTACTTTTGCACTTATATCTTTTGCATCTTTTTCCCAGTTTGCCACAAACTTCTCTTCAAACTGTGTAAATGCATCATTTATCATATCAAGGATATATTCACGATAATCTGTAATCTCTTCTCTTGTATATTTGTCGGTTTTTCCGTCCCAGGATACATAATTTATTAATATATTTCCAAGTAGAAGCCCTGGATCAAATGCTGCAGGGCCTACATATGAAAATTCTGTATCAAATACTTTTGTAGAGGTCTCATTTGCAAAGATAGAGCCTGTATGGAGGTCTCCATGTATGAGACTCTGGGCCTCGGTAAGGAATTTAAACTTTAATTTGGTTGCTTCATTCCAGAGGGCCTTTCTTTTCCAGAATACTGTTTCAAGATAAGGTCTTAGCTCTGGGTTTATATTATTTCTTTCTGCATCATAGTAAGGCTCTGTAAATATAAGATCTTCTGTGATCTTGCAGAGTTCGGGATTTATAAACTTTTTGACAAGCTCCTTTTTTTCCTTTGAGTCAAGATAAAGGTCAGATGTATAAAATAATGTATTTGCCATGAATGTAGATATATGATCCGGAAATTTTGGGTATTTTTTCATCCTTATCATGCCACGCCTCATTACTCCAAGGTGCGAGAGGTCTTCCATTACCATAAGTGCCATCTCGTGATCCATGTGGTAGAGTTCTGGCACAAGTCCTGGTGCTAATTTGTTTTGAATATTTAGGGCCTCTGCTTCTATTCGTGCACGATCCAGTGTCATGGGCCATCCTTCACCTACAACTCTTACGTAGGGGAGTGCCTGTTTAACTGCTACAGATTTTCCTGTATCCTCATCTTTTACTATAAATACCAGATTTAGATTGCCATCTCCTACCTCTCTGGCAGTAAGCTTTGCATTTTCTGGGAAGATGTCGAGTTTTTTTATGTACTCTACTACCTTGTGTTCATCTAACTTTTCATATCCCATACGATTTCCTCCTTTTATTATTTATTTTTAAATGCCCTGAGTGCCAGTGCCCCAACAAGTACAAGCCCTTTGAATATATCCTGTGCCGTATAAGGCACATTCATCATAGTAAGACCATTCATAAGCACTCCTGTAAATATGGCACCAATAAGTGTGCCTGGGAGGTTTGGAATGCCAGTACCCAAAAATGTAAATCCTATAAAACTTGCAGCTACAGCGTCCATAAGATATGCATCTCCTGCATTGGGTTGCCCTGACCCAAGATAGGATGCAAGTACTATTCCTCCTATAGCAGCTAATACACCAGAAAATATGTAACCTATGGTTTTTATACCTGCCACATCTATTCCGCTTAACCTTGCTGCTTCAGGATTTCCCCCTGTTGCATACATAAGTCTTCCAAGTTTTGTGTTATTGAGGATGATATGCCCAATAATTATTATGACAAGCATAAGAATTATCATAAAAGGAATACCTGATATCTTTCCCTGCCCGATGAATAAAAAATTCTTTGTGATTGTTCCTGGTGCCTGGTGAATCCCATGTGGAGTAATAATATTCATTTTGCTAAAGATCTGATTTCCTCTACAGTATACAAGCTGTATTCCTCTTGCTACATACATCATACCCAGAGTAGCAAGAAGATCAGGGATTCGAAGCTTTATAGATAGAAAGCTATTGGAAAGGCCTATAAGAATACCTGCTATAAGTGGAACTAAAATGGCCACCCATGCAGGCTGTACGGAAAATACCATCATACCTGCGGCAAGCATGGAGGCAAGAGATGCCACAGACCCCACAGATAAATCAAAACCCCCTACTACCAGGCTAAATGTTACACCTCCTGCCACCAGTGTAGTTATGGTAATTGAGGTCATAATATTCATAAGATTATCAAATGTGAGGAACTGGCCTGGTAGTAACCCAGAAAATATCACTAAAAGTCCTATTATAGCAATAATAACTCCATATTTATATATAAAGTTTGTAGTTTTCACTCTTTAGACCCTCCTGTTGCATATGCAAGTAATCTTTTAGGATCCATTTCATCTTTTCTCATCTGGGCAACTATACTACCGTCAAACATGACAAGTACCCTATCACATAAGCCCATCACTTCAGGAATTTCAGGTGTTATGAATAAGATGGATTTCCCCATTTTGGCAAGTTCTGAGATAATTCTGTACATTTCACTTTTTGCACCTACATCTATTCCCTTTGTAGGCTCATCAAAAAAGTATATATCACCTTTCTTTTGTATCCATCTTCCCACTACCACCTTTTGTTGATTTCCTCCTGATAGAAAATCAACAAATTGTAAAACAGAGCTTGCAACTATTTTAAGCTCTTCTTTCATTGTCCTTGCAAGTTCTATCTCTCTTTCTTTGTCTACAAATATTCCCTTTGAAATCCTATCCAGGTTTGCGATGCCTATATTGAATGCAATGGTTTTTTCTAAAAATAATCCCTGTTTTCTTCTTTCTTCAGGTATAAGAAAAATACCTCTTTTTACAGCATCCTTCGGTATGTGAAATCTTACATTCTTTCCTTTTAGTATAATTTTTCCTTTATCTGGTTTTATATTACCATAAAGTAGATGTAAAAGTTCTGTTTTTCCTGCTCCAACAAGTCCGTAAATCCCCAAGATCTCTCCCCTTTTCAATTCAAAAGACACATCTCTTACTTTATTTTTGTACCATAATCCTTCCACTTTTAGGACAGTTTCATCTTCTGAGGTATGGGGTGCTATGGGGAACTGCTCTTCTAAGCTATGGCCAAGCATCATTGATACGATCTCTTCCGGGCTCGTTTTATCCTTTTCTTTTGTTCCGATGTATTTTCCATCTCGTAATACCGAGATCCTATCAGATATATCGAATACCTCTTCTAATCTATGTGAAACAAATACAATACCCAGATCTTTTTCCTTTAGTCCCCTTATAATAGCCTTTAATTTCTCTACATCCTTTGAAGAAAGCGAAGAGGTGGGTTCATCGAAGAGTATAAATGATGCATTTGATGCAAGGGCCCTTGCAATAGCGATAATTTGTCTTTGTGCAACAGATATATTTGCCACTTTTTCTTTCACATTAGGTAGTTCTTTTTCAAAACCCACATCTTTTAATATATTCTTTGCCCTATCATAAATAGTCTGCCATGAAAATGTGTTAAATTTTTTTGTATTAACTATTTCGTATAATAATAGATTCTCTGCTATAGTAAGCTCTGGAACAAGTGATGTATCCACCTCTTGATATATACAGTATATGCCCTCTTTCAACATCTCGTGAGGGCTTTTTGCCTTTATCTCTTTGTCTCCGAGGTAGATTTTACCTCTATAGTGTGGATATATGCCTGATATAGTCTTAAAGAGACTGCTTTTACCTGCACCATTTGCCCCAACAAGTGCATGTACTTCTCCTGTTTTAAATGACATAGAGACATTATCCAGTGCCCTTACTCCAGGAAAGTCTAAGGTTATATCTTTTATCCGAAGGGTATCCATTTTAGCCTCTTTTGCTTTTATGGATTATCAATAAGAGGGGCGGATGCCCCTCTATGGTTATATCATTATTTTTTCTTTGCAAGTTTTTTCAACCACTCTGGCCAGAATTTTCCACTTTCTCCCCATGCAGATACATATTTTTTGCTTAGATATTTTCCTTCTGGGAGTTTTCTCACCATATCTTGTGTTATAAGTACTGCAGGATGGAGATAGAACTTGGGTGCCTTTTCTCCTGCAAGCTCTATGAGTGCCAACCTTACATCTATTCTTCCGAGTTCGTATGGATCTGCTGCTGCTGTTGCCACCCATGGACTTCCCTTTTCTCTCATCATGGAGATATCCTCAGGACTTATATCTATACTGTAGATGGGAATCTTCTTCCCCGTCTGTTTTAGCGCATTATATACACCCTGGGCAAATTGATCCCATGATGCCCAAAATGCATCTATCTCTGGATGTGCCTTAAGTACTGCAAGTGTCTGCTCCATTGTATCTCCTACCGTATTCTGTGTTGCCCTTCCATAGTTTGCCACTACTTGAATCCCTGGGAATTCACCAAGTAGCAGATCGAGAATCTTTCTCCTCTTTTCCATAGGTGTAAATCCGCCTACCCAAACAACACCTATTTTTGCCTTTCCTCCAAAATCCTGAATAAGATTCATGAGGCTGTAATATGCAAGGAGATAGTCATCCTGATTTGTTTCAACTACCTTATCCATACCCAGTGCAAGATCTACTGTGACTACTACAATTCCTTTATTCACAGCATCTTGAATTATAGGCTTTAAACCTTCTGCTGCTCCATGATTTATTATTATAATATCCACATTTTTTGCAATAGCTGTCTTTAGGTCGCTTATCATTTTAGCCCTGTCAAATTTTGCATCGGTGATGAATATGTTTGATTGAGGGATGCCTACATCATTAAACATAGAGAGTACACCACTTATGTACTGTGCCTGCCACTGGCCAAGGGTAAATTCATTTACAAGTGCTACCTTTACATTCTTTACCCCACCCCCCAATAGTGAATCTGGGGAATATTTTGCTGCAAATGCTCCTGTTGCAAATACTGCAAGAAGTAGAAATATACTCAAGATTACCAAAATCTTTTTCATGGTTCCACCTCCTGTTTGAATTTAATAAAAACTGAACAAAAATTCAAATCTAAAACTTTTGTTTATATTATTAATTATATAACAAAGCATTTTTTTGTCAATAGATGTAGTAAAAAGTTCCTTAAATTTTGTGGCTAAATATCTACAATTATGGAATATGGTATAATTAAATAAAAAAGGGGGATTTATGGATTATATTGGAGGTATTGTAATAGTTCTTATTTTTATAGGGATTGGTTTTTTGTTTGGAAGAAGAAAGGGTAATAATAGAATAGTTAACGATTATGACCCAGATTTTGACGATCATGATAAATTTCCTGCAGATGATGCCTATGGTGATAATGACGCCAATGATAATGATGATTATGATGACGGAGGTTTTGATGATTAGAAGTTTATTTCTACCTTCTAATGTATATTATAGAGATTACATTAAGATATAAGAAAGGAGTGGTCGCTATGATTAGAGGAGGTAGAGGTTTTACTTTGATTGAACTTTTGGTGGTCATAGCTATAATTGGTATTCTTGCTGCAATTATTGCACCAAATGCATTCAATGCTATTATAAAAGCAAAGGTTGCAAAACTGGAATCAGATATGGATACACTTCGTAAAGCAGCCCTTCTTCACTATGCAGATACAGGGAGGATACCTCCGGATAAGGCATTTTCTGGAGGGGCAGGAGAAGACCCTGGTTTTATGGAAAATGTGAATAACTTTGAGGGCTGGGATGGTCCATATCTTGAACGATGGAAAGAACACACACCTTTTGGTGGAAAGTATGCCTGGGTGTATGCATGCGGTGTCTCGGTTGCTTCCCAATATCCTGGTGCATATAGTAGTAATAATTGGCAAGATGATGATGGCAATCTAAAAGTATGGTATGGAAGTGCATTATGGGATGACCCAGAAGGTAGTTTAAAATTGCCACAGAGGGCTATTACAAAGATCGATAATGATGTGGATAATGGGGATGGGGGAAATGCAGGTTACTGGCAGTATATACATTACAATGGTCCTGAACAGTGGACATATATACTTCATAAGGAATACTTTTAGTAGTGATAGGGAGTGAGAGCTCCCTATCACTAAATCTACTCTGGCCTATATTTGGCATATAACTTGTCTTCTTTCAGGGTTTTTTATTTATATTACTTCTGGAACCTAATGTAGATTATGATTCCTTTAGTTTTTTTATTTCCACACTTATGATTATCTTTAGATTAAGTGATTATTTTTTTTGCAAAAAGTATTGTCCTTTATAATTCTTCTTATATTGTAAGTCTTTTTACAGAAGCTCCTTTGATGCCAAAAGGTGATTATATTTTCAGGATTTATGAGAATGCTTTCATTCACATCTTTAATAAGATACACATGGAGGTGAAAGAAATCATCTGAAATACTATCCCCTGCTTAAAAGACATCCTCTGCTATTTTTATATTTTATAGACTTTGCCAGCTCACAAGCTTAAGTTTTTTACCATTCCTTCCTTTTTATATAAATGTTATATTTATTAAATGTTCTTAGTATTTCCCATTTGTCTGTGTTTTTACTGTGTAGAAATTCACTCTAAATATTCTACATTTTTTCTCAAAGCTTAGCTGCAATGTTTTGCAGGAGTTGCAAAATATGAATAGAGGGAAACCTTGAGCTAATTTTACAATGAAAGTTTATAAGGAAGGACAAAACTGTTACAGTTAACATCATTTATCTTTAAAGATAATAATTTATAAAAATGCTATGTCTTGTATATCTTTTTATAAAAATTTAATGACTTTTATGTATAACTTTATATAAGATTTCCCCACTTTTTGTTCTGAAGCCTTTTTCTTCCGGATATTTTTCCATATCTATTCTACCTTCTTCTATATTAGTTAAGAGATCTGCATCCCAGAGGATTTCGAAATCTGGGCCATCTATTGCATCCTCACTATGATGATGTGCTACTATATAGATTATCCTTTCCTTTATATCTTCTCTTACCATTAATTTATTGAGTAAATTTCTAGCAATAATGGCCCCTTCCATTTCTTGATTTCTCCCTTCTCTATTTCCGTATTTTTTCTCTGCTATAGGTATACCTACATCGTGAAATATGGCAGATAAAATTGCTACATCCCTTATAAAGGGATAACGTATATTTTCCATCTCTACTATTTTTTCTGCATATGAGACCACTTTCATGGTATGCTCTATCCACTTTGCATTATTAGGGCCGAAATGTTCTTTCATAAGCCCTATTGCCCTTTCTTTGCCCATTTCTTCCTCCTTTTCTTTTTATATCAAGATTATATCATATATAAAAATTAATGCTTGACTAATATATAAAAATTGTTTAAAATATAAATATGGGGAAAATAATAACTATTGCAAATCAAAAAGGTGGTGTTGGAAAAACTACCACTGCTATAAACCTCTCTGCAGGGCTTACCCTTTTTGAAAATAGGGTCCTTCTGGTAGACCTTGACCCTCAGGGGAATACTACCTCTACCTTTTTGGATGTGGATGATGAAAGGCCTTCTGCCTTTGAGCTTTTTTCGAAAGAAGATATAGATCTTTCATCTCTTACTTATCCTACAGATAGAGAGGCCCTGTATATCCTTCCTTCCAGTATAAAACTTGCCAAAGTAGAGCGTATGCTTTCCCAGAACCCTGAAGCACCTATTCGAATTCGAGATAAAATAGAAAAACTATCAGATGAATTTGACTTTATTATTTTTGATACGCCACCTTCCCTTGGATTACTTACTATAAACGCCCTTTCTGTAAGTGATTATGTCCTTATGACAATTACTGCATCCCCCTGGGCATTAGATGGAGTACAGGATTTCCTGGATACTATAGATGCGGTGAAAGAGGTATTTAACCCTTCCCTCAAGATACTGGGTGCAGTGGTTACCATATTTGATTCTCGTACAAAGATCTCAAAGGATGTATATGATGCAGCAAAGGAAATCTTTGGTAATTTACTCTTTAATACCACTATTTCGCGAAATGTAAGACTGGAAGAGAGTCCTGCATATAAAAAGGATATATTCTCCTATGCCCCTTCTTCTCGTGGTGCATTTAATTACCGCTCTTTTGCCAAGGAGGTTCTTGATCGTGTCTCGTAAGGGTGGTTTACCAGATGGATTTAGGGTAAGGAAAAACTTCAATTATGTAAAAGAACTTGCCCAAGAGAAGAAGGATACACCACTTACAGAGATAGAGCTTGACAAAATAGCTTTTGACCCGGAACAGCCCAGAAAGATAATAA
>JALVIU010000333.1 GCA_027028665.1 Candidatus Atribacteria bacterium
AATAAAGAGGGAATAGAAAGAAATATAGTAGATTTTATATCAGGGATGACAGATAGATATGCACTTAGACTCTATGAGGATCTTTTTTTACCAAGGAGATGGCCTTTAGGATAAAGTAAAGGAGGGAAGGAAATGGTAGAAATTTTAATTCCAATTGTAGGTCTTATAGGACTTGGTTTTGCTATTTATCTTATAATGAAGATCATGGCCCTTAAGGTAGATGATGAAAAAATGGAGGAGATTTCCCGTTACATTCAAGAAGGGGCCATGGCTTTCTTGAAGAGGGAGTATCTTACTATATTCATTTTTGTTTTGGTGGTATTTGGCGTTCTCTATGCCTTTAGAGGTGCAATAAATGCAGTATCCTTTATAACAGGGGCATTTCTTTCTGGTCTTGCAGGTTTTATTGGTATGTATGTGGCCACAAGGGCAAATGCAAGAACTACATCTGCTGCAAAAAAGGGTATGAGCCATGCACTTGAGGTAGCATTCTCTGGTGGTGCTGTCATGGGTATGTCTGTTGCAAGTTTTGGTCTTTTAGGCCTTGGGATCCTATACTATTTTGTAAGAGATCCTCAGACGATAAATGGTTTTGCACTTGGTGCAAGTTCTATTGCTCTTTTTGCAAGAGTGGGAGGAGGTATTTACACTAAGGCCGCAGATGTAGGTGCAGACCTTGTAGGAAAGGTGGAAGAGGGTATTCCCGAGGATGATCCACGAAATCCCGGTGTTATAGCAGATAATGTAGGTGATAATGTAGGTGATGTTGCAGGAATGGGTGCAGACCTATTTGAATCCTATGTAGGTTCTATTGTTGCTACAATGGTGCTTGGTGCAACTCTTACACAGTTTAAGGGAACATCAGCTGGTGTACTTTATCCTATGTTTCTTGCAGCAGCTGGTGTACTTTCTGCTATAGTTGGAGCACTATTTGTAAAGGCAAAAGAGGGTGACAACCTTCATTCTGCATTGAATAGGGGTACATTTATAGCAGGGGGTCTTGTACTTGTCTTGTCTCTTATCTTATCTCTCGTAATGTTTAAAGGGTTTGGTGTATTTATGGGCACCATTTCAGGTCTTATTGCAGGTATTATTATTGGATTACTTACAGAATACTATACATCGTATGAATATAATCCTGTAAAACAACTTTCCGAATCTGCAAAAACCGGCCCTGCAACGGTTATTATAAGAGGTATGGCTCTTGGTATGGGAAGCACAGCACTTCCTCTGTTGGTAATAGCAGTGGCTATCCTTATTGCATATAAATTTGCAGGTATATATGGAATTGCGGTATCTGCAGTGGGAATGCTCTCTATTACAGGTATGACTGTAGCTGTTGATGCATATGGTCCTATTGCAGATAATGCAGGCGGTATTGCAGAGATGTCAGGACAGGATCCAAGTGTGAGAGAAATTACAGATTCTCTTGATGCCTTGGGAAATACTACAGCTGCTATCGGTAAAGGATTTGCTATTGGTTCTGCTGCACTTACTGCGCTTGCACTTTTCTCTGCATACTCTCAAGCTGTGGGACTAAAGGCCATAGATCTTATAAATCCAAAGGTGGTCGCAGGTTTATTTATAGGCGGAATTATGCCTTATTTATTATCCTCTTTAGCACTTCTCGCAGTAGGTAAAACCGCATTCCGTATGATAGAGGAAATAAGAAGGCAGTTTAGGGAAATACCTGGTATAATGGAGGGAAAGGGTAAACCAGATTATGCAAAATGCGTTGCTATAAGCACGCAGGGTGCCCTAAAAGAGATGATTATCCCTGGTGTATCTGCTGTGGTTGCACCTATTATCGTGGGTTTAGTGCTTGGACCTCAAGCACTTGGTGGTTTTCTGGCGGGTGCGCTGATTGTTGGAGTGCTTGTTGCAATAATGATGGCAAATGCAGGTGGTGCATGGGACAATGCGAAGAAATACATAGAACAGGGACACTTTGGTGGTAAGGGAAGCGAAGCCCATGCAGCAGCTGTTGTAGGAGATACAGTGGGAGATCCATTTAAGGATACAGCAGGTCCATCTATGAATATATTAATAAAACTCATGTCTATCGTTTCATTGGTATTTGCACCATTATTTATGAGATAGATTAAGGAGGTGAAAAAGGGGCACAAATGATTGTGTCCCTTTTTATACTTTTATGAAAAAGGACAATAAAATAAAAGAAGGGGAAGAACTGCTTCTCCAGGGAAAGTTTGATGAGGCACTTTCCTATTTTAAAAAACTTTTAGAAGAGGACCCCCAAAATCCTGTTATTTTAAATAAAATAGGTATAGTATGTGTAAATAAAAAAGCTCTTGATGATGCGGAAAAGTATTTTTACAGAGCTATAGAACTTGATCCTTCGTATCCAGAACCTTATAATAATTTGGGTAATATCTATTATGAAAGAAAGGATTATAATAAAGCCATAGAGTTTTATAAAAAGGCTGTGAATCTAAATCCAAAATATGCAATTGCTTATAGAAATATGGGGGCTGCCTATAAGAGGTTAGGAAACCTGGATCAGGCTGTAAAATTTTTTAAAAAGGCAACATACCATGAAGTATTTTCAGGGGGTGATGGTATATTTGTGAGAAGAATGAATCCTTCATCTATGACAGAGAAAGATAGATGGCAAAAATACCTTGGTTTTATTATAATCGGTGTGTCTATTATACTTTTTTTAATGCTTAAAAGGTGAATTATGGAAAATGAAAAACTTACAAAGCTTTACCTTTTTATAATATTTATTCTCTCTCTCTCAATTTTCCTTTTTTTATGGCTTTCTCCTTCTGAAGATGAATATTCCTATACAGAGGAAGATATCCCGAAGGTAGATGTAAGGGCTGCAAAGATATATGGATTTGATAATGGAAAATTGAGATTCTCTATAGATGCAAATATTATTGAGATACCAGACGAAGAAGATATAGCCATATTTAAAGGGATAAAAGAGGGAATAGTATACAGAAATAAAAAGCCTGAGTTTAAAATTAAAGCCCGTGAAATCAGGATAAATACAAATACAAAAGATGCTTACTTTTTGGGACATGTAATTATTTCAAAAAGTGACACAATTCTAAAGGGGAATTATTTTTTTTGGAGTGCTAAATATGAAAAACTTACAGGTAAAAAAGGTGTAGAGATTGTAACTGATGATGTGTATATAAAAGGAAGAAATTTCTCCTCTGATGTTAATATGAGGGATGTGAATGTGTCAGGAGGGGTATTAGTGAATATATATATTGGAGGATAGAAAATGAAGAAATATGTTGTATTTGCACTTATTTTCATTATTAGTTTAACCCTTTTTGGTTATATAGGATATGGAGAAGAAGAAAAGAAGAAAGAGAAAGTAGTTAGGATCTCGGCCAATACACTTAAATATAATAAAGATGCAGATAGACTTGTGGCAAAGGGTAATGTGATAATAGTTCAAGGAGATGTGACCATTAAGGCAGAAGAAGCCGATTTTAATATGAAAGATAAGACAGGTATAATTACAGGAAATGTAGTACTTGAAAAGAAGGACGTGAATATAAGTGGAGACAAGATGGATGCAGACTTTAACAAAAAGATATATAAATTTGAAGGAGACGTAGTACTTATTCAGAAAAGAAAAGATAAAAATGGAAAAGAAGAAAAAGTAAAATGGCTATGTAAAGGTCTTACTATAAATGGAGATAAAAAGGACCTCCAGGCAGAAGGTGGTGTACATATTGAAAAGGGAGATCTTAAAATAGATACAGATAAAGCTCAATACTTTGATAAAGAACAAAAGATCGTACTTACAGGAAATGTGTATATAGATCAAAATAATGGAGAGAAATGGATTAAAGGTGATAATGGAGTGATATACCTGGAAGAGGGAGATTTTGAAGTTACTGGTAATGTGGAGAGTGGATTTAAATTAGGAGAGTAAGCTATTGAAAAAAGTCTTGTATTTTTTGATAATTATTTTGTTAATATGCTCCATACCTGCCTTTTCAAAAGAAGAGATAAAATTTGATGCCCAGAACTTAAGGTTTTCTTTTTCCTCAGGTCTTCTTATAGGAAAGGGAAATGTAGTGTTCTCCTATAGAAATTTAAAACTCTATGCAGATTATGCAGAGATAGATATAAATAATAAAAATATCTTTGCAAAGGGCAATGTAAAAATATTTATATTCAAGAAAAAAGGAAAATCAGAAGAAATAGTGGGCAAGGCAGCATATTATGACTGGAATGAAAACTTTTTCTTTATGGATGATATGCGTATCCATATTTCGGGTGGAAAATTAAAAGGGACGGTATATATAAAGGGGGAGACCTTAGAGTATAAAGATGAAAAAGGAGGAGAGAAAATAAAGATTATAGATGGGAAGCTTACCACCTGTACATCTTCACCCCCTGCTTATTATTTTGATGCACAAAAGATCATGGTTATACCAGGAAAGAGGATATATGCCTGGAATGTTACATGGTATGAAGGAAAGAATAGGATCCTAACATATCCCTATTTTATAATTTTCTTAGATAGGCCATATCAGCTTCCCTATGTCCCAAAGGTGGGATATTCAAAAAGTGATGGATGGTACATAAAGAATAGTTTTAATTATTTTGTAAATCCTGATTCCTGGGGTACGTTTTCCCTTGATTGGTATTCAAAAAAGGGAATAGGTTATGGGGTAAAACATGAATGGGATAGTGATAATCTTGATACTACTTTACATCTTTACTATTTTAAATACAAATCAAATGCAAATAGAGACTTTAAGGCAGATCTTACCCTCTCAGATTGGTCTTTGGGGAATTTTGATGGGAAGTTAACACTCTCTTATAATACCAGTGGAAATATTGAATATACTACAAAGAAGATAAATACTACTCTTTATTTAAAGGGAAATAAAAAACTTCCTTTAGAGTTAAAGATTACATATACAGGTTCAGGAGAAAGTATAACAGACAATGAGAAGTTTAAAGGAGCACTTTTATATAAGGATAAGTTCTTTAATGAAAAGTTGGGCGTAGATCTTTCTCTTAAATATACAAATAGTATTTCAAGTAGTGGTTCATCACCTACATTAAATGGCGCCTTGAAACTCTCATATGGGAATCATTCTCTCAGCTATTTTTATAAAGGAAGCAAAAATGCTCTTACAAATAATATACAGAAATTTAGATATGACTACAAATATGCATTTTCCAAAGAGATAAAAAATAAACTTACCCTTTATTATGAGGAGAAAAATAAGATAGATTATAAATATGCAGATACATATATGAAGGCAGAACATACAACTACCTATAAAGACCTTTCTATAGTCTTTAGTAAGTATTTTGATACAGATGGTCCTTTCTTTCAAGGAGATGAAAATTTTAATTTTGTAGAAAAATTACCTGAGATAAAATATGCACCTTCTACAAAAAATTTGGGAAAGACCTCTCTTAAATATAAATATACCCTTATTGCAGGTAATTATAATGACCTAAAGAATGACCTGAATGCACAGAGATATGGGGCTACTTTGAGTCTTCAGAGTAGTATAAAGATGGGGGATTTTAATTTTACCTATATACTGGACGGAGGGAAATATACATACAGTACAGGTGATTATCTGGGTTATTATGGTGGGGAACTAAAATTAAAGGGGAATATCGCACCAAAGATCACAATGGAGACAACATATAAACAAAAAGAGGTAGATGGGAAGACCCCCTTCTCTTTTGATAATATATCCCCTGCAAAAAATCTTTCTGTCTCTTTTAAATCTCGGATGGATACCTTGAAATTTAGTATTACAGGGGGATATGATTATATCGGAAAAAAGTATAAAAAATTGGTAGGAAGTATTGCATATGAGCCGAATTCTTCCTTTAAATCATCATTTAAATTTGGATATGATCTAAACAAAGGAAAGTGGACAAAGCTTACAGGAAATATAAATACTAAGTTAGGTAAAAATTGGAAGATTTCTTACTCTGCTACGCTTTCTTCAGATGATATGAAGATAATAAATAATAAAGTTGTGCTTACATACGTCCTTCCCTGTGAGCGAGAACTCTCCATATCTTATGATCAGAAAAAGGAGGAATACTGGTTGGAATATAATATACTTGCTTTCCCATCCCCTATAATTTCTATAGGTACAGGGAAGTAGATATGTACCTTATAGGTATAGATGTAGGTACCACTCATACCAAGATTGGTATGTATCTTCCATCAGGAAAGGAACTTTATTTTTATAGATTTCGAACCCCCTTTTTCAAAACCGCTACAGGAGGAGAACTTAACGGAACTGAACTCTTCAAAGAAATCTTAGATATATTAGGCACATTTCTCAGTAAATATCCTTCCTATAAAAAAAGAGATGGATACCTAAGTGTCTCTTCATTAGGGGAGACACTAATCCCTATTTCTCAAGATGGAAAAGCCCTGGCCTTTGGCCTTATATGGTATGATAGGAAAACTATTCCAGTGTATGAAAGAATAATGGATACCATTGGAAGAGAGTATTTTATAGATAATTTAGCTAAAAATCCAGGTTACTTTTATGGTATAAATAAAATCTTATGGTTTAGGGATAATTATCCTACTCTTTTTTTAAATACAAAGTGGTTTTTACCTGTATCGAGTTATATTATATTTTCATTCACAGGGGAGACATGTATAGATTACTCCCATGCGGTAAGGACAATGGTTTTTAATATTAAAAATAAGACATGGGATTATGAGTTACTTAAAAGATTAGACCTTCCTTCTTCTATCTTTCCTCCTTTGTGTGAGAGTGGTATATATATAGGAAAAGTAAATGATGATATAAAGAGATATATTGGGACTAAAGGAGACATATTTGTATCCTCAGGTGGACACGATCACTTAGTTGCAGCGCTTTATATGGGTCTTTTTAGAAAAAATATCTCTTTTAATTCATCAGGCACTACAGAATCTCTATTTATTGGAATAGAGAAGACTGATTTTGAAAAGTTTAATATAAATAGTTTTTTGAAAAAAGGAGACATTACATGTCACACAGTTCCTGATCTCTTTACCTTAATTACATCTATGGGGACAGGGGGTATAGCTTTTGATTGGTTTGCAAATACTTTGTTAAAAAGGGACCTTGCCTACCTTTCTTCGCTTGAATATAAAGAAAATCAGGTATTTTTTATGCCAAGGATCCTTGAAGTGCATAATGGCCCACCTCAATCTGCTTTTCTTTCACTGGGTATGTATGATGATACTTGTTCCCTTTATTCTGCTCTTTTAGAGTCTTTAGTTTTTGAATTTAGAGATAGAGCTTCTCCTATGGAGGATGTAGATGAGTTACCTGAAATATTGAGAATATCTGGTGGCCCTTCTAAAAACGGTATTTACAATCAACTAAAGAGCGACCTATTTAATAAGACTGTAGAGATTCCTAAAAATCGAGATGCTACACTTTTTGGAGCAGCTCTTTTAGGAGGTATTGGTGGGGGGATCTATAGAAATCATGTAGAGGCACATAAAACTACATATAAAATAGAAGAGGTTTATAAGCCAAGGAACAATCCTTATTTAATGGATAAATTCGAAAAGTATAAAATTTTAAGGAATAGATATGAGAAATTTTTACTGGACTGATAAGAATGAGGCTTATGAATTAATAAATGATCCTTTTTTCTTTGTTTAGATTCTAAGTTTTTCTTGACAAGAAAAATATTTTGGTGTAAGATATTTTTGGATATAAAGATTAATTAATAGGTCCAATAAGAACAAAGGAGGGCTAATATGGGGGAAACATCTCTTTATGAAATGGCGCTTGCCAATTTTAGAAAAGCGGCAAAGGCTTATAATTTAGACCCAAATATCCAGAAATTTCTTGAAGCAACTCAGAGGGTTTTAGTTGTAGAATTTCCTGTAGTAATGGATGATGGAAATGTAAGGGTATTTCAAGGTTTTAGGGCTCAACATAATACAGTAAGAGGACCTGCAAAAGGTGGAATTCGTTATCACCAAGATGTAAATCTTGATGA
>JALVIU010000334.1 GCA_027028665.1 Candidatus Atribacteria bacterium
TTAATTACAAAGATGAAGAATTGCTGCAGGTAGGAGAAAGGATATGGAACTTAGAAAGGGTATTCAATATAAAGGCAGGTGTAGGACCTGAACAGGATACACTTCCAAAGAGACTCCTTGAAGAGCCAATGCCAGATGGACCAAATAAGGGACATGTGGTAAGACTCTCTGAGATGCTACCAAGATACTATAAGATAAGAGGATGGGATGAAAAAGGTTATCCCACAGATGAAAAACTTAAAGAACTGGGTATTGCCTGATTAATAATTTATTGATAATTGACAATATATGTGTACTAACTCCTAAAGGGTGCAATATATATTGCACCCTTTTTTGTGCCAGGTTTTTATTTGGTATAAATCCTGTTTATTTTAGAACTGGATTGGTAGTTTAAGTCCTATTTATGTACGATGTTCGTATTGTTAGTTTTTCTTTTTGAAAATTTATAAATATTAATGTGAATACTAAATTTACTACAATTGTAATAGTTATATTCTGTAATAGTTATATTCGATATTTAATTGTAATATTTGGATACTTATTTGTAAATTTTATAAAAATATGTTATAATTTTTTAAATTTCTAATTATTTTTTTGAAATTTTAATAATATGGATAATATAATTATGAATAATAAAAATGAATTGCGAAAGATAAGGGACTTAACCTTTATATATGCTATTTTACTTATAGTTCTTATGGGGGCATTTATCTTTATATTTCTCATTTCTCCATTGGGTAAGAATTTTATAAAGGTAGAAAAGAATAAATTTTACACACTGGCTGACAGTAAAAGAGAAGTATTGGAATTATATATAGATAAATATCGAGATATAGCAAAACAAATAGCATCACGTACACGTATCAGGCAAAAACTTGAGGAATATGAAATTGGTAAGATATCTCTTAGAGAGCTTATAGACTTTACAGGGCCCAAATTGGAAGATGCAATGAATCAGGCCAAAGAGGTAAAGGGGATAGCCAGATTTGCAAAAGATGGAGAATTTATATTAAATGTGGGTACTTCTATTCCCAGAAGATTTTTTACAAAAATTAACACAGATGATATATGGATAAGCCACCCATTCAAAATAGGAAACAACTATTATATAGTTTTATCTTCACCTCTTATAGATAGAAATTCAAGGAGGGTGGGTACAGACCTTATACTTTTTGATATCCAGGCTATTAAAAATCTTATTTATGCCTCTTCCAGAGCATTTCCTCTATTGTCTTTTGGTTTAGGCACTATTCAAGACAAAAAGGTACGGTTTTTCTTTATCTATTTGAAAAACAAAAATGAAGAAAAAATTTTAAAAGAAAGCTTAGAGGAAGCTAAGGATTTAAAAAAGCCAAAGATAGAGATTATAAGTATAAGACCTCTAAAATCTCATTTTGTTTACTATGCCCCAATAAAATATACAGATTGGGTACTGGTTTCTTCTATTAATAGGGCTACTTTGTTTGTCCCTGTGTATAAGATTATGAAAAGGTCTGTCTACGGTATATTGTTTTTCATATTGCTGACCATTTTGGGGATAGTGTATTTATTTTATCCGTTTATTCAAAAAGTAATAAAAAGATATGAAGAGCTAAGAGAAGAAATGCATATAAAATCCCTTCGACTATTAGAAGAAATGCAAAAGAGGGAAAGATTAGAAGAGTCTTATGATATGAGTGTAAGTTTACTTAATACAATCTTTGATACCATTCCTTTACCTATAGTGATTAAAGATGTAGAAGAAAAGAAGTATGTGCTGGTAAATAAGGCCTTCTCTGATCTTGTAGGGAAGGATGTAAAAGATGTAATAGACAAGACTGCTTTCGATCTTTGGGATAAAGATAATGCTGCATCTTTTGAAGAAATGGATGATAAAGTTCTCAAGGAAAAGAGCATGATCGTATATGAAGACTATCTTAGAGTGCCTGGAGAAAAGGAACTATATGGGATAATTATAAAGAGCCCATTTTTTGATAGAAAGAATAATCCTATAGGAGTAGTTTCCACCTTTTTTGATCTTACAGAGAGAAGAAAGATGGAAAAAGAACTTTCTCGGCTGGCTACATTGGTAGAACAAGCAAGTGAATATATAGTAATTACAGATCCAGAAGGGATTATTGAATATGTAAATCCTGCATTTACCCGGATTACGGGATATGAGAGAGAGGAAGTAATAGGAAAGACCCCAAGAGTTTTAAAAAGCGGTAAGCATAGCAGAGAATTTTATAGAGATTTTTGGGATACATTAAAAAGGGGAGATACCTGGAGGGGAGAATTTATAAACAGAAAAAAAAGTGGAGAGGAATACTATGATAGAACAGTGGCTTTTCCTATAAAGGATAAAGATGGTAATATCATAAATTTTGGTGCTATAAAACAGGATATAACAGAGGAAAAGATAAGAGAAAAAAGATTTGCCCAGGCAGAGAAGATGAATACCATAGGGAGGCTTACCGGTGGTATTGCTCATGACTTTAACAATCTCTTAACTGTAATACTGGGCTATTCAGACTTTATCATAAATGCTTCTTTAGATAATCCTATGATAAATAAGTATGCGAAAAAAATACAGGAAACGGGTGAGATGGCAAAGGATCTTACAAGCAAACTACTTGCCTTTGGTAGACGTCAGCTTTATGAACCAAAGGTATTGGATATAAATATTCAGATTAAAGGGCTTGAAAAGATGCTCCTGCGCCTGATCCCAGAAAATATAGAACTACAAGTAGCTCTTGGAGAAGATTTGCCCTTTA
>JALVIU010000335.1 GCA_027028665.1 Candidatus Atribacteria bacterium
TCGCCAAAGAGCAGAATAATAAAGGTCATAAGTATAGTAGATAACCATACTCCTTTCTCACCCCACAGAGAAATGGCCACATATGCAGCAAGTGAAGAGGCAAATACATTCACGAACATATTGCCTATAAGTATGGTAGTAAGAGTCTTCTGGGGTTCTTTTAAAAGGCCAGATAAGACCTTATTCTCCTTTTTAATATAATATTTTCCAAGGGCAACAAGTGCTGTCTCTGTGCCCGAGAAGAAACTGGAAAGCAGGATGAGGAGAATAAGTAAGGTTAACTCTCCCCATCTACTGGGGTCATCCAAGCTTTATATTCCCTCCTATCACTTTTATAATTTTGGCTAAATTATAACATGTATGTCAAAATTTTGCAAACTACTCATGTAAGAGATATTAACCTCTAACTAAAATATATTCAAAAATTTATCATTCTTAATTGGCATTACATCTTGAAAAAAGAAGAACTCAATATTCTATATTTCATAGACCTTGTACTTAAATTATAAAACATGATACCTTGTTTATCCATGATAAATACTAAAAAGATAGAGAATATATCACAAGTTATAAATAAAAAGGGGTATTATGGGTATAGCAAAAAGAATAAGACTTACATTTAGAATAAAGTCTGAGGAAGGTTTATTTTTTATAACAGGCATATAAAATATAAGAAGTACAAAGAGATCGAAAAAATAAGACTCATTGCAAGATTCATTGAATAATATATACTTTGCCCCTGGCTTTATTGAACAACCATCGTAAGCCACTTCTAAGCATTGCATTTGCTCCAAATACCAGATCTATCCGCTCCCCTAACGGTTCTTCTATATCTTGCAGATCTATAACAATACTGTCAAAAGGAGGATGCTCTATACCTCCAATCTGTAACCCTCTACAAATATTTATCATCTGTTTACTTTTAGTCCCAGTTGCATCTGTTATTTCCATTTCATATCCTTTCTTCAATATAAACCTATTTTCTTCTACATGTCTACTGTTTATAACTGTTATTCCTGCTCCTGTATCAAATAATGCATTTACTGTATTTCCTCTAATATTCATTTTCAAAATACATAATCCTTTATCAAGAAACTTTGATGATATCTCATTCCACTCCTTTGTATTCACTTCTTCTGCCGGTAGTAATCCCAGGATGTGAAAGTCATAAATCAAGGGTCGCTCAAATAGTATATTTCCATCTAATGTAATATCAGTTTGAAATGGGGTTGAGACATCATCATTACGTATACGAGCTTTTACATTTGCTAATTGATTTTCAAGAAACTCTACATTTACAGATACTGTCTCAAACTCTTCTTCTCCAAAAGCACTTCGTATCTTAGTTTTACCTGTTCTTGGTAGTTGTTTTGCCATTTTTTGAGAAACTGTCACCTGGGTTGCACCAGTATCCAGATAGGCAAGTGTATTTTTTCCATTAACCTTTGCAACTGCAAATAACTTAAGCTCGTATATTGTAAGATATATGAGCTTTGAAATATCAATACGATACATTTGTTTACCCCCCTCTGTTTATTTTATTAAATGAAGTGTATATAATACATTCTGGAAATTTTGTGTAAGGTAGAATGAATTCTACCTTACACAAATTCATATTATCTTTTGTGCTCTATAATGTTAATTAAATCAGAAAGAAAATAAATACTAAATTTTCTGTCCTGGTTTTGAACAATAAAATCATCAAAATTAGATTAAATAAATTTTTCTAAATCCCTCATAAATTCATCTATCATTATGAGATCAGGAGGAATACATCTTGCAGCCTCCATTGGTGTGGTGTTCTAGATATATCTATCCAATCTTGATCTTTACGAAATTCTCCGGGACTTTTATTTTTACCTTTTATACCCTCCACTAAAATAGAATGGATTTGTTGATATTCATCTTATGATCTTGTACTATATTCTTTAACCACTTATCTTTTTATGTAAACTACAAAATCTTTAAAATATTGCAAAAATTACTAAATATAATTCTTTATGATTTTAATGATTTTACTTTACATATCTCTCTTTACATATCTCTTTAGTCAACTTTTCATAAAAGGTAGACTTAATAATTGATATTATAAGCTGATACTAAAAACAAAAAACAGATTTATAGTATCCCCTATGGTTATACTCTTTAGGCCATGTATTTATAACTTGGATCCAATATAGGGATCATCATATCCTCGACTTCTATATATTCTTTATATCTTGCAATATCTGCGGGGCCTTCCCATGTACCATCAGGAAGTCTTTTTTGAATATCCCCCATTATCTCTATCCTCACATTATCTATCATCAATACACCAAAATAACCTTGTACTGTTTGTGAAGATAAAAAAGAAACAGGGCTTATAACAAACTCAGAGAAGGCTCTTTCGATTTTGTATGCACCATCTTTATCGGTTTGTATATTAATAGTGGGATCGTACAAAGAAACAGGGGCTCCTTTGAGATATGATGCAAAATTTCCACCTATTGCCCAATCACAATCCATATTCAAAAGTCTATTGTAGAGATTTCTTAGGATATCAATATAGATAAAATTAGACATGGTTTTCTCCTTTTTTATTCTCAACCTTTATCATCTATCAGCACCCACAAGCTCAATTGTGAACTTAATAAAATCCCTCACCTCATCTAAGTGATTAAATCTTTGGCCATTTGACCATTTTGATGCAGCATCAATCAATTCCCTCCACCTGGGAAATTCTTTCTTTGCCCACATGGCAGCCTTTGGTTTAG
>JALVIU010000336.1 GCA_027028665.1 Candidatus Atribacteria bacterium
ATAAGAGTGAGGAACATGGAAAGAATGGTAAAGATGATAAACATAGTAATCAAGGTCACTATAATCATCATAGTTCTTGTGGATGTTTAAGTTATTGTATGGAACATTATAAAGATTATTGTACACACAGAAAGGGTATAATCTTTACTTTGAGTAATTCTATTATTGTAAGGCCAGGGGAGAAGGAATTTGGAGATATTTCTAATCCTCAAGATTATAGAATTGCAGGTATATCTGGGGGCTATCTGGAGGAGGCAACACTTACCAATGTTGTAATAACCTCCTTGGGAGAGCCTGCATATGGTGATGGTATAAGGTTTATAAATAAGGGTGGTAATTGTTATCATTCCTGGGGTTGCTGGATACATAAATATGGACCGCATAAATTTCTTCATTATGGAGGAGGAAAGTTTGTTGTATCAAACTCTATTATAGCAGGATATATACCCGAAGATACAGATAATAATAATTCAAATACTTTTAATAAATCAAAAAGGGGATGTAATAATGGAGATAGCTTTGATGTAGTTGGTGTAAACGCGTCCTTTACGGATAGGACTTGTAGCAGTTGTTGGAGTATATGTCCTCATCATGGAGAACACCACTTTGGTAATTGGTCTTGTAATGTAATAGAAGAAAATGGGGCTTGTGGATGTGGATCTTATAAGGTTTGTGAACTTCCATCATGGAATCCTTTTAGCTTCTGGGGTGAGAATGTAACAAGAGAAATAACTATAACAAATTCTGATATATGGAGAAATACCTGTGATATAAAGTATGATGGGCCAAAGAATTCTAAATGTAAACATTGCTCAGAAGGTACAAGTGATGTGGACTATTCTAATATTGTAAGTATAGATCCAGGATTTAAATTTGAAGGGATAACGGAGAATGAAATGTTTAGGATTAATCCTCCACTTTCTGATTGTAACTGTAGCTTTAACATGGGCATAGACTGGGATAAATTTACACAGTAGGAGGTTATTAATAGATGAAGGCAATCATAGTTCATGGCGGTGCAGGATACGACCTTCCGCCTCCTGAATTTGCAGATGGGATAAAAAAGGCATTGGATGCAGGATATGAGGTATTAGAGAAAGGAGGTTCATCTGTTGATGCAGTGGAGGTAGCAATTAATGTAATGGAGGATGATCCACAGTTTGATGCAGGATATGGCTCTTTTCTCAATCTTTTTGGAGAAGTAGAAATGGATGCATCTATTATGAAGAGTGACTATTCATGTGGCGCAGTGGCCTCTGTAAAAAATATTCAGCATCCGATAAGTCTTGCAAGAAAAGTAATGGAGGAAACTGAACATGTTTTCGTTGTAGGAGAGGGTGCAAATCTTATTGCAGAAGCCTTAGGTTTTCCATACTTTGATCCCATAGCTCCTTCATCAAAGAAAAAGTGGGAAGAGATGAAGGAAAAATTCATAAAAGGGGAGAAGAAACTTGCATATGGAAAACTTAGAGATTTTTATCTGAAAAAGATCTCAGAAGGATTAGGTACAGTAGGGGCTGTGGCACTTGATGATAATGGAATTATTGCTTCTGGCACTTCCACAGGAGGTATACATTTAAAGCTACCTGGAAGGGTGGGTGATACCCCTATAATAGGTGCAGGTACATATGCTACTCCGTGGGCAGGTGCTTCCTCTACTGGACAGGGAGAATGTATTATAAAGATAACCCTTGCAAAAAGAGTTGTAGATCTTATAGAGAAATATAAACCTCAAGAGGCTATTACACATGTAATAAATTTTGTAAAAGATATGAAATGTCTCTGTGGACTTATTGCCCTCGATAGAGAAGGCAATTTTGGTATATTCCATACCACACCATTTATAAGAGTGGGATACAAAAGAGAAGATGGAGCTTTCTTAGTCACTAATAAATATGGGGGATAACCCCCCCATATTTATCTTTTTTCTTTCAATTTTTTGACTATTTCATCTCCTATTTCATATGTCTTAGATGTACCGCCCAGATCTTTTGTTTTTATTTTTCCCTCTGTTAGTACTTCTTTTACAGTATCTTCTATTACCTGAGCTATTTCGGGTTCACCAACTGTATCCATCATCATAGCCCCTGCTAAAATGGTAGCCAATGGATTTACTACTTCTTGCCCTTTGTATTTTGGAGCAGAGCCATGAATTGGCTCAAACATAGATACTCCTTCAGGGTTTATATTTCCTCCTGCTGCAATACCTAATCCTCCTTGTATCATAGCTCCTAAATCTGTGATAATATCACCAAACATATTTGGTGCTACAACTACATCGAAGCTCTCCGGATTTTTTACAAACCACATAGTGATTGCATCTACATAATTAAATTCTGTCTCTATATCAGGATAGTTTTTAGCTACATCTATAAATACATCCCTCCAGAGCCCATAGATATGAGAAAGTACATTTGCCTTATCTACTGATGTGACCTTTTTTCTATTCTTTTTCTTTGCAAGCTCAAATGCATATCTTATTACCCTTTCTGCCCCAGGCCTTGAGATAAGACCCACCTGGTATCCATATTCTTCATCTATATCAGAACTTATATCGAGGTCAAATTCTACATTGTAAAGTTTTCTATTTACTGTAAGCTTTTCTTTGTGATTCTTCCCTTTAAATCTACCGCCACTTCCAATATAGAAATCCTCTGTATTTTCCCTTACTACATAGAAATCTATATCATCTGGTGTTTTGTCTTTAAGCGGTGTATATAGACCAGGGAAGTACTTGATGGGTC
>JALVIU010000337.1 GCA_027028665.1 Candidatus Atribacteria bacterium
TTCAGGAAGACAGATGTGTTAGGTACCCTGTTTTATCGTACTGCATTTGGGGGGCTTGGGAGTTCTCGTGCTGACTTTGGCCTTGGTGCCGCAGTAGCTGTTCTCATATTCTTTATAGTTATGCCACTATCTTTGATCTATGCATATATAGTGGATAGGAGGAGCCAAAATGCTTAGATTGGGAAAGATAACAAGATTTGGGGTATATACATTCCTTGTAATATATGTAATAATTATAATAACACCATTTTTTATGATCTTTAACAACTCCTTTAAGACATTAAGAGAGATCTTTCTAAAACCCTTCTCTCTCCCAGAGAAGTTTATAATGACAAATTACATTCAGGCATGGAACAAAGCCAATCTCTTAACTGCATATATGAATAGCTTTTTTGTCTCCCTTGTCTCAGTAATTGGTATACTCATTATCTCCTCCATGCTTGCATATCTTATATCAAGATATAGATTTCCCTTTAGAAGGGCGCTTTATCTCTTCGTTATTATAGGACTTGCACTTCCTGCAAGACTTGCTGTAATCCCTATATATGTAATACTTAATAATCTAAGACTCCTCGATACCAGAATGGGACTTATTTTAGTATATATGGCTACAGGGATCTCTTTTGCCACATTTCTTATGAAACGTTTTATGGATGGGATTCCTATAGAAGTAGAGGAATCTGCCATGATAGATGGTGCAACACCATGGACTATATTTCGTACCATAGCATTACCTCTTACAAGACCTGCTATGATTGTTGTAGGCCTTGTAAACTTTGTTGGAATATGGAATGATTTCTTTTTCCCACTTATTATAATAAATTCAAGAAGTAAAGAGACTGTCCCTCTTGCAATATCTGTCTTTTTTGGTGAGTATTCAAACTCATGGCATCTCATCTCAGCTGCCCTGAGTTTGTCTGTGTTGCCTATTATGATTATATTCTTCTTGCTCTCTAAGTACTTCATAGCAGGAATGACAGAGGGAGCGATTAAGTGATAAAGCTTGGAGTTGATAGGCTATCCGATATAGTGGAAGATTACAGGGATCTCAATGTAGGCCTTCTTACAAATGCTACGGGTATAGATAGTCATCTTGATATGACAATAGATGTTCTTTTACGAGAGGGTATAAGGCTAAAGAAATTATTTGGCCCAGAACATGGTATATGGGGTGTAGTCTCAGATGGTGTAAGAGTAGGGCATGATGTACATCCGATATATGGAATCCCCATATATTCTCTATTTGGAGAGACTGAGCGTCCTACAAATGAGATGCTTTCTGATCTGGATATAGTTTTTTACGATATTCAGGATATGGGTCTTAGGTTTTATACCTATATTTATTCCCTTGCATATATGATGGAAGAGTGTGGGAAAAGAGGAATAAAGGTCGTTATCCTGGATAGACCAAATCCTTTATCTGGAAAGGTAGAAGGCCCTGTTATAAAGGATGAGAGATTTTTCTCCTTTGTTGGAGGATATAATCTTGCCTTAAGATATGGATTTACAGTAGGCGAACTTGCTCGATACTACAATGAGAGATTTAATATGGGTGTCACCCTTGATATTGTGAAGATGGAGGGCTGGAGCCATAATATGTATTATGATGATACAGGACTTTTCTGGAATACACCGTCTCCTGCTATACCTACATTTGAACACGGCCTTTTATATGCAGGTATGTGTCTTTTTGAGGGAACAAATATCTCTCACGGAAGAGGTACATCTCATCCTTTTAAATATATTGGTGCACCATGGATAGATGAAAGATCTCTTCTAAAGGAGTTAAGGACTCATAATCATAAAGGGATTGCTATAAGGGAGAGAAAATTTATACCTTATACTTCAAGATATGAAGGAGAAGTATGCAACGGGATAGAACTTTTTGTAAAGGACAAAGAAATTATATCGCCCCTTAGTCTTGCCATAGATATTATATCCACTATAAAGGGTATGTACCCAAATAAATTTGCATGGGATACTGCATATCATGAAGCAAAAGGAAGGCACCATTTTGATTTACTTGTTGGGCAGGATAAAATAAGATATATGATAGACAGAGGGGAAAGTGTAGAGGAGATTATAAATAGCTGGAAAGAGGAAGAAGAAGAATTTAGAAAAATAGTAAAGGAGTATTGGATATACAGTTAAAATGGATAAAATAGACAGAGAAAGCCCCATTCCTCTCTATTATCAAATATATGAACTTTTAAAAAAACGAATAAAGAGTGGGGAGTTTAAACTGGGAGATTATCTGCCTTCAGAGAATCAACTTACCGCATATTATGGTGTAAGCAGGCTTACAATAAGGGAGGCACTATCTGAACTTGCAAAAGAAGGGCTTATCGAGAAGAGAAAAGGGAAAGGCAGTATAGTTGTAGGTCCTAAGAATATTGAAAATCTCACAGGGCTTCATGGATTTACCGAAGAGGCAAAACTTGCAGGGGCTAAGCCTACATCACTGGTGCTTGAGAATCGTTTGGTAGATGCCCCTCCCTATGTCTCTGAGAAGTTAGGGCTTCCACATGGTTCTAAGATGGTGCTTTTAAAGAGGCTTAGATTTTTGGACAATATTCCCTATGCCATAGAGAGCGCATATCTAAACCTCATGGTAGATGTGCGTATATTAAACATTTTGGAAATGGATATGTCAAAGCATTCACTTTATGAATTTTTTAGGAAGACTTTAAAACTAAAGCTTATATATGCAGATGAGAGCTTAGAATTTGCAAAGAC
>JALVIU010000338.1 GCA_027028665.1 Candidatus Atribacteria bacterium
ACACGCTGCTTTTTCTCTTTTTTCTTACTATAAATATTATCCAAAAAATACAGTTCATCTTGTTGTTGTAGATCCAGGGGTGGGTTCTAATAGAAAAGCTATTGCAGCAAAGATTGATGGTAATTACTATGTGTTACCCGATAACGGTATTATTACATATATATGGAAAGAAGGTGAGGCAAAAGAAGCTTATTCTTTGGAAAATAAGAAGTATTTTCTTTTGCCTCTAAGTAATACATTTCACGGAAGGGATATATTTTCACCTGTTGCTGCATATATATCAAAGGGTATAGACATAAAGGAATTTGGTCCCAAAATAGAAAAACCGGTTCTTTTTTCTATCCGTAGCGCAGAAAAGAGGGGAAATAAAATAACAGGAGAGATAATCTATACAGATAAATTTGGAAATGCTGTTGCTAATATACCCAGAGAATTATTTGATGGAGAAAGTGCTTTTTATGTAAATATAAAGAAGCAAAAAATCTATAATTTTGCTCACTTTTATGGTGAATATAAAAATAAAGAAAAATTTTCTATATTTGGAAGCACAGAATATTTAGAACTTTCCATGAACCAAGGGAGTATCGTAGACGAGTTAAAGATCAAGATAGGAGATCCAATAGAGGTTGTATTTATGAATCAATAATTTTATTCTTTTGATTGTTTTTCCAGTAAAGATAATCAAATAAGAAGTCATATAGAGAAACTATTACAGCCCCAACTATAATCCAACCAAATAGCCAGTTTAATGCTCTCTTAGCAATTAATTCTCCTTTAAGATAAAAACCTATATAGTATATATAAATTATTGCAAGAATTATGTATAAAATACCATTAAAAATAAGAAGCTCTCTTGCTTTTTCTATTACAGAAAAAGTAGTCTCTTTTTTTCTTTTCTTTATTTTGTCTTTTTTCTTCTTTTTCATATTTTTCCTCTTGATAAAATTTCTTTCTTATTATACACTAACGTTATAGAAGAGTCAACACTATTTTAAGGAGGGTTTAAAGTGAGCGTAAAGGAAAAGTATGAAAAGTATGTTATAACTAATTTTGTGGCCCGAATAGAACCTGTAGAAGTAGAAAGTGCAGAAGGTGTTATTGTTAAGGATAAAAATGGGAGAGAGTATCTTGATTGTTTTTCGGGAATAGCTGTTACTAATGCAGGACATAGAAATCCAAAAGTGCTTAAAGCGGCAAAGGAGCAGATGGATAAGTATGTACATGTATGTACTTATGTTTACTATGTGGAACCTGTGGCAGATCTTGCAGAAAAGTTGGCAGAGGTAACACCTGGAAAATTAGAGAAGAGTTTTTTTGGAAATAGTGGAGCAGAAGCAAATGAAGGGGCAATGAGGATAGCAAAGAAGTATACAAAGAAGAATGAATTCATTGCCCTTAGAGCATCTTTTCATGGACGTACTATTGGTACTTTGAGTATTACAGGAAACTATGCAAGAAAAAGAGGTGGAGGACCATTTCTTTCGGGAATTGCCTTTGCCCCTACTCCTTATTGTTATCGTTGTCCCTTTGGGAAGAGTTATCCGAATTGTAATTTGGAATGCGCAAAGGCAGTAGAGGATGTCTTTAGGTTTGATACAAGTGATAATGTAGCTGCTTTTATTGCAGAACCTGTAATGGGTGAAGGAGGGATAATACCCCCTCCAGATGAATATTTTAAAGAAGTAAAGTCTATCCTTGAACGCCATGGTAGTTTATTTATTGCAGATGAAGTCCAAAGTGGATTTGGAAGAACAGGCAAACTCTTTGCTATAGAGCATTATAAAGTAGAACCTGATATTATGACTATGGCTAAAGGTATCGCGGATGGATTCCCTATTTCTGCATTTATTACACGAAAAGAGATTGCAGATGCCTTTGAAGTAGGAGATCATCTTTCTACCTTTGGAGGGAACCCAGTTTCTGCAAAGGCAGCACTTGCCAATTTAGAAGTGATGTTAATGGATAAATTACCAGAGAAGGCAAGCGAGGTAGGGAGATATCTTATAGATAAATTGAACGAGCTTAAAGAGAGGTATTCTCTTATTGGAGATGTAAGGGGTAAAGGCCTTATGGTAGGTATAGAATTGATACTTGATAAAAATAAGACACCAGCTTCTGACGTTGCTGGAAAAATAAGGCACAGGGCATTAGAAGAAGGACTTCTCATTGGTAAAGGAGGAATATATGGGAATGTTATAAGGTTCCAGCCTCCACTGATAATTACAAAAACAGAGATAGATGAGGCACTATCTATCTTAGATAAAGTGCTTGATGAATTCAAAGGAGAATATAGGGAATAGTATTGAAAAATTATACAAAAGATCTACGAGAGATCTTAAGGGAAATATGGGATCTTTTATTAAATGGGGGAGATATATCTCCCCCATTTAATCTGCTAAAACAACTGTTTTCTTCAGAAGAACTCCAGGGTGATATAGGAAGTGAGATGAAAACCCTGATAGGGATGCTCTCTATTTTAGAGAAAAAGCATGATAAAGAACTATTTATACTTTCCTTTGAGTCTATGAAAAAAATAAAAGAGCTCATGGATGAATTTAATGAAAAAAGGGCATATTCCCCTATCCAATACCTTAAAGGGGTAGGCCCTAAAAAGGCAAGGTTACTCAATAAGCTAGGTATTTTTACCGTCAAAGACCTTCTTTTTTATTTTCCTCGAAGATATGAAGATAGAGGAGATATTGTCAATATAAGAGATATTGTAGAAGATGAAT
>JALVIU010000339.1 GCA_027028665.1 Candidatus Atribacteria bacterium
ATGCTCTATTAACATAACATAATCATCTATCGAATTTCCTGCTATACTTATTACTTTTGGTATAGATAATTTATTTAAAAAGGGTAAATGATGTATCTTAAAATATTCATACCCATCCGAAGGAATACCAATAGAGTTCAAAAGCCCACAAGGAGTTTCATAGATTCTCGGCTGAGGGTTACCAGGAAAATAGTTAAATCTCAAACTTTTAGTAACTATACCCCCTAATACATTAAGATCATAAATTTCAGAAAACTCTTCTCCAAAACCAAATGTACCAGATGCAGGAAGTATAGGATTTGGAAATCTAACTCCAGCTATTTCTACAGAAAGATCTGGGCTTCTCAATCTACCACCTCTAAAGTACTAAATACAGGCCCTTCCACACATACCCTTTTATACTTCCAATTAGAAGATGTACCTATCTTTACTGTACATCCAAGACACACACCTACTCCACATGCCATAACAGTCTCTAAAGATACTTCAGAAGGAATATTATACCGTTTAGACATAAGTGCAACCTCTTTTCGCAATCTCCGCGATCCACAGGTATATATAGCATCAATATGTATATCTTCTTTTAAAAATTCCCAAAGATAGTCTGTTACAAGTTTTCTATTATCAGTAGTATAATACACCTCAACGCCAAGGTCTTCAAGTGTTTCTTTTCCCACTACAAAGTCAGGATCTCCAGAGCTTAAAAAGGCATAAACTTCTATTTCTAAGCTTAAGGCATATTGAGCAAGAAAAACCAATGGAGCAATTCCTACTCCTCTACCTACTATGGCAATTCTCCTTGCACCCTCAGGAATGGTGAAAGCATTTCCAAGAGGACCCACAACTCTTATCATATCATTTTCCGTAAGGTTTTTCATAAGAGATGTACCTTTTCCTACTACTTTATAAAGAATTTCTATAATTCCATCTTTCTTATGTAAAAGATAAGGAGAAAAAGGTCTACTAAAGAGAGGGTCTAATGTATTAGTCACTTTTAAATTTATAAATTGTCCTGGTAGAATCTTATAAATCATAGGTTCTGAAAGAATTTTAATGAGATAATAATTAGGAGCTATATAAAAATTATCTATAACTTGTGCCTGGGCCTGAAGAATTTTCATACATTATCCTTTTTAATATGTTATGTTAAGTATTAATTATTATATATAATATTTTTCTTTAAGTCAATACCTAAAAATGAAAAGAAGACCCGAATTAGGGTCTTCCTCCCATTGTAAGCAACATAACAGCCTTTGCTGTGTGAAGTCTATTTTCAGCCTCATCGTATATAATAGAATGTGGACCATCTATGACAGAGTCTACAACCTCTCTTCCCCTATCTGCAGGAAGGGCATGCATATATAATACATCCTTGCTTGCAAGAGACATTCTTCTTTCATCACAGATCCAATCCTTGTGTTTTCTAAGATTTGCCTTCATTTCATCTGGATCCTGTGTTACTACAAACCCACCCCAATTCTTAGGTATAACTACATCTGCATTTCTAAATGCCTCATTCATATCATCTGTAATCCTAAATGAAGCCCCATTCTCCTCTGCTAATTTCTTTGCCTTCTCCACTATCTCAGGCATAAGAGGGAACTCTTTAGGATGTGCAAGGGTTATATTTATTCCATATCTGGGGAAAAGAAGGATCTGAGACTGTGGAACAGATAGGGGTTTTGCATGACTTTCTGCATATGCCCAGGAGATCGTAACATTTAAACCTCTAAGGTTTTTACCACGTTTTTCCTGTAATGTCATAAGATCTGCAACTACCTGAAGGGGGTGATAAACATCATCCTGCATACTTATTACAGGGATATCTGCATACTTGGCAACATCATTTAGATATTTATTTCCTATACCGTAGAAACAGTTTCTTATAGCTATAGCATGACCAAATCTACTCAAAACCATGGCTGTATCCTTTGCAGATTCCCCATGAGAGAGTTGCATTTTATCTGGAGTTAGGTCGTGAGCATGACCCCCAAGCTGAGTAATACCTGCCTCTATTGAGTTACGAGTTCTTGTAGATTGTTCAAAAAACATCATAAACACAGTCTTTGCATCGAGATATTTATGAGGAACACCCATAGCAAACTGTTTCTTTAATTCATAAGATGTCTCAAAAAGGGTATCAAGCTCATCTTTGTCCCAATCCATAGTTGTAATGAAATCTCTTCCATGTAAAATGGTCTTCACTTATAATCCCTCCTTATATTTTTTGTAATTTAAAGGAAATGCAGCATAAAACTCCATAGCCTTTACTAAATCATTAATAGGTGTAAATTCATTAGGTGCATGGGCATAGATCTCATTTCCAGGGCCAAAACCTATACAATCTATGCCTTTAAGTCCTTTAATTGCAACTCCATTGGTACTAAATACCCATTTATCTACTATAGGATCTGATGCAAAAAGACCTTTAAAGCTATCCACTGCACCTTTTACAGCAGGATGATCAGCGGGGATTGTCCATGTAGGATAATACTTTTCCATAGGATAGACAAGTCCTGTATGAGATGGCCTTTCATACATATGAACAAATACTTCTGTATCCTCATCCTTTAAAAGGGCCTTTACCTGAGAAATGGCAAGCTCTTTATCCTCACCCTGGGTTAATCTTCTATCAAGGTGTATAGTGCATTCATAAGGTACTGCACATAATGAAGGGCTCTTGGATCTTACCTCTGTAACAGCTACTGTCCCCTTTCCTAAA
>JALVIU010000340.1 GCA_027028665.1 Candidatus Atribacteria bacterium
ATAAATAGTTTGAGCATTTACTCTTTTATAAGGCTCCATATATTACTCCCTTACAGCTATTGCGTCCATTGCTACCTTTGCCCCGGCGGGAAGTGAAGAGACTACCACAAAAGATCGAGCAGGTGGCCTCTCTGAGAAATAAACACTATATGCATCATTTACCTCAGAAAAACTCTCTATATTATCTACATATACAGTCACTTTTACGATCTCTTCCAAAGAAGATCCGCCTGCCTCCACAATGGCCTTTATATTCTCAATTACCCTTTTTGTCTGCTCTTCTACCCCACCCTCTATCAGTTTACCTGTATTGGGGTCAATGGGTATTTGCATAGATGTAAATACCAGATTCCAAAATTCTACACCTTGAGAATAAGGGCCCAATGCGGAAGGTGCACCACTTGTTGTAATTGTATGTTTTCTTATCACCTTTTTACCTCCTAATTAATTTTATTTTTTATTATACTATTTAATTTCACTTTTTATCAACCCGAATAAGAATAAATATAAATTAAGCTTTTTATAATTGACTTTTTCAAAAAGATATGTTTTAATATGGATATCTATGGGTAAAGGCATAAAAGAAACACTTAAAACAATAATAATATCTATTATAATAACTATTTTTATATCTACATTTATCGCGCAAATAACCCAAATAAAAGGGCATTCAATGGAACCATCCCTTTTAGATGGGGAGAGGATAGTCAATATAAAATTTATATATAAAGTAGAAGATCCAAAAAGAGGAGAAATTGTAATATTTAAACCTCCTTTCAAGACAAAGGAAACATATATAAAGCGAATAATAGGGCTACCAGGTGAAAAAATAGAAATAAGGGATGGTTTTGTTTATATAAACGACAAACTATTAAATGAACCTTATATATTAAATAGATCTTATGATAATTGGGGCCCCAAAGAAGTCCCTAAGAATATGTATTTTGTACTGGGAGATAATAGGGTAAATAGTAGCGACAGTAGATTTTGGGGTTTTTTACCTCGTAAAAATATAATAGGAAAGGCTATGATTATACTCTGGCCTTTAAATAAATTAAAATACAAGATTTAGAGGAATAGCCATGGTAGAAGTAAAGTATGTATTAATTTCTATTTTTTCAATAATCACATCTCTATTCATCTTAAGCAAACTAAGAAGGGATAATAAATTAAAATATATACCTCTTTTCTTCTGGCTTATAGTTTCTATAGCATTACTTACTGATGGAAAAAATTTACAGTTATCCATCGGAATTATTACCTCTTCCTTTTTGATATTGTTTATGGATGGCTCAACTATATTCTGGAATCGAAAATTTGACAAAAAATTTATAAAAAACTCTCTCTTATGGATTGGAATCATTGCCATACTATATATTTCAAATATCAGAATTAACTTTATTACTACTCCAAATGGAACATATATGTATTTTAGCACTTTAAGTTCAATATTGCTTACCACTCTATGGCTTCTTCTTATAGTAAATTCTATTAAATTTACATCCATTCTTCCAGGGCTTACATCAGCATTTACTTTTATAATCTCCCTTATATTTTTCGTAATCGCAGCAGCACAAAAACAAAATTTAGACACTGCACTTATACTCTCTCTTACTCTATCCATTATATCCATGTCAACAATAAATTATGAATTTAAATATCCCTATCTTCATTTAGAAAAAAGGCTTAATCTATTCTACGGTTTTCTCCTTGGCATTATCTCAATAGCAGGCATGTTAAAAAGCTCTGCCACTATTGCCATAATAATACCTGCTATTCTATTAAGTATTCCTATTATAGATACATCATATGCTTTTGTTTCCTCTTTTATATTGGGAAAACCAAAAAATTTTTTCTTAAAGAAAATTGCGAACCAAATTGAAGAAAAAAAGATTCCTAAAAATAAAATACCTATACTTGTATATTCTATAGGAGCATACCTTGCTCTCTCTTCTTTCATTTTGTATATCTATCCAAATGGATGGATAGGAATACTTCTCTTTTCTATAGGTGGTGTGTTTTTATATAACAAATTAGGAACCATAGAAAAAGAAAAGGAAATCAACATTCAAATTGAGAAAAAATTAAATGTATTGGGGGTTCCTGTGGATAGAGTTACTCTTTCTGAAGCTGTAAGAAAAATTGAGAGTTTCCTGTTGGCAGGAGGATCTCATGTAGTAGTAACACCAGATAGCCTGGCAATCCTAATCGCCAGACGAGATAAAGAGTATAAAAAAATACTTTTAAATGCAGACCTGGTTACCCCTGATGGAATTGGGTTACTTCTGGCTTCAAAGATAATGGGAGCGCCAATTAAAGAAAGAGTAACAGGTATAGATATAATAAACAGGCTATTTGAAGTAGGAAATAAAAGGGGATATAAATTTTACTTTTTAGGGGCGGAAAAGGGCGTTTCAGAAAGAGCAAAAGAAAAGATATTAAAAAAGTTTCCAGGTATTAACATAGTAGGAGTTCACCATGGATATCTACAAGAAGAAGAGAATAAAAGAGTAATAAATGATATTATAAGAAAAAAACCGGATATCCTGCTTGTAGGCATGGGTGTACCAAAGCAAGAAAAGTGGATCTATAAAAATTTAAATATGCTACAAGTACCTGTATGCATAGGTGTAGGAGGAAGTTTTGATGTATTATCTGGAAAGCTTCCGCGGGCACCTAAGTGGATGCAAAAAGGAGGGATAGAATGGGTATATA
>JALVIU010000341.1 GCA_027028665.1 Candidatus Atribacteria bacterium
GACCCAACAAAAGCTACGAAGGAAAAGGGAGAAAAGATGGTGAAAGTGCTTGTAGATCTTCTTGTTGATTTCTTTAACGATATGGAGAAGAAAGATTGGAAGTATGGTTTAAAACTTCTATAGGGGATTTCCCCTATAGAAGTTTTTTTGATTTTTTTAAAAATACCCCTTGTGTAAAATTTTATTTGTGATATAATTACCAGCGTTAAAGAATGAGTTTTCATTCTCCGATGTAATATAAAACTCTTGGAGAGGAGTTAAGGGAGTGGAATTTTGAAAAGTAGCTTTGAATGTATTGTCTGTTTTTTTAAACAGGCTTTACGAACAGCAAGAATAGTGACATCAAATGATGCTCATATAAAACAGGTTTTAAAGGCCACAATGGGTTATCTTCTCTCAGAAGAGGATTGGACTCGTACCCCTTTGGATTTTGGTTTTGATCTCTATCCCCTATTTTATGAAACCCTCGGTGTAACCGACCCGTATAGGGAATTAAAGAGAAAAAGTAATGAACTTGCACTCTCTCTCTATCCCTGGGCAAAAGAATCTATAGAGACAAGCGAAGATCCGTTGTTTACTTCTGTAAAGTTTGCAGCTTCAGGAAATATCGCAGACTATGGGGCTATGGATGAGTTTAATCTTGAGAATCAGATAAAAACTTCTCTGAATAAAGATTTTACAATAAATGATTATCCATTGTTTAAGAAAAAAATAAAAAATGCAAAGAGTTTGCTTTATTTTTTGGATAATGCAGGGGAAGCTGTTTTTGATAAGATCTTAATAGAGACCCTATTATCTTTATACCCTAATATAGAAAAGATTAGTATCGTTGCAAAAAAATATCCAATAATAAATGATATAACAGTAGAAGAGGCTTATGAACTTGGTTTTTTAATGGATGAAAGGATAGAAGTTGTTCCTACCTGGAAAGATGTGGATTGGAGAGAGAGGCTTTCGACATATGATGTTGTTATATCTAAGGGGCAGGGAAATTATGAAGGCCTTAGTACCTCTCCTGGTATATATTTTCTTCTTGTAGCGAAATGTGATGTGGTGGCAAAAGATTTAGGTGTAGAGGTGGGGGATTTTATTTTTAAAGTATCATAATTTATAATAAGGGGGTTCTATTATCATGGTGGCGCCTATTATAATAGGGCACAGAGGTCTTGGGTCAGGCGATATAGAAAATACCAAGATGGTATTTAGAGAGGCAGTTAGGCTGGGAATAGATATGGTGGAACTTGATGTTATGTCAACATCAGATGGACATCTTGTAGTTTTCCATGATAGAAATTTGTCGCGAATGACTTTTAATCCTAAGAAAATAAAAGACATTACCTTAGAAGAATTAAAAAAGGAGGTTCTACCTTTTAATCAAAAAATCCTAACCCTTGATGAATTTCTCGAGGAGTTTGATGGAAAAATTGGCTTTAATATAGAGATAAAGGGCCATAAAATAGAAGAGCAGGTATTTGAAAGGATTAAAGATATAAAGAGTAAATTGTTTGTCACTTCATTAAGAAAAGAGACTATAACAAGATTTGCAAGAATAAGTAAAAATAAGAGGAATTTTCCTATAGGTGTTATATTTTACCCTGATAGAGTGCCCTCTATACCTTACTATTGGGATCTAGTAGTAGTAACCCCTCTATCCTACCTAAAAGATAGAGATCTTCTCTTTCATAGTTATTTAAGGAGAAAAAATAAGATGATTATTCTTGGTGTGGATTTTTTAGAGGACTCCCAGCTTGACCCACTCTTAAAGTATGTGCCTGAGGACTTTGATGGCATTATCACAAATTATCCCTTAAGATGGAAGAAGGCGCGTGAAAAGATAGCGAATAAAGAGGTGATTCCTACAAGATCAAATGGTATGGGCATATATAAGTTTTTTAAAGCTCATAGAAGAAGAGAAGTTTATTTGTATAGGTAGAGGGGTATTATGATACGTATAAAAAGAGCGCTTATAAGTGTATACGATAAAGAGAGGGTTTCAGAATTTGCACATGGACTTGTAGAAAATGGTGTTGTAATTTTCTCTACTGGAGGAACTGCAAGATATCTTGAAAAAAATGGGATACCTGTAACTAAGGTAGAAGATATAACAGGTGCCCCTGAAATATTAGATGGAAGAGTGAAAACTCTTCACCCGGTAATTCATGGAGGTATCCTTGCTCGAAGAGATAAAAAAGATGATATGGAACAAATCAAAGATATAGGTGCTCAGCCCATCGATATGGTGGTTGTCAATTTTTATCCCTTTGAAGAATGGTCCAAAAAGGATATTCCTATAGAGGAACTTTTAGAATATGTAGATATAGGTGGCCCAACTATGGTAAGGGCTGCTGCAAAGAATTTTCCCCATGTAGTTGTAGTGGTTTCCCCAAAATACTATGGAGCTATCTTAGATGAGCTTAAAAGAAGCGGTGGAATAAGTGTGGATCTATCTAAAAAACTTGCATTTTATGCATTTTCTGAAACCGCAAAATACGATAGTCTTATAGCAAATTATCTTTCACCACAAAGAGATGGTTTTTCAGAAAGGATCTTTTTTGGGTATGAATATAATAAACTCTTAAGATATGGTGAAAACCCACACCAGCAAGGTGCATTTTATAGAGATCTTACAAAGGACGAAGGTTTTTCCAGACTTATTCAATTTGGCGGGAAAGAGCTTTCATATAATAATTAC
>JALVIU010000342.1 GCA_027028665.1 Candidatus Atribacteria bacterium
GATTAAAAAATAAAGGAGGTTTTAGTTATGAAAAAAGTTCTATGGATTTTCACGCTTGTATTTGTTTTTGTAATTTTAGGAGGAATATTTGCATATGCAAATATAACGCCTCCACCCATAATAAACACAGATGCCCTGAAAGTAGGGACATGGGCAAAAATAAAAGAGACGACAAACGGAAGAGAGATGGTAATGTGGTTTGGGGTAGTGGGAGAAAAAAAGATAGGTGGAAAAAGATATGTATGGATAGAGATACGAACTACTCAAGGAGGTCAAAAGATCATTCTAAAGGCCTTAATGAGGATGTCCACAAAAAACATAGAATCTGATATAAAAAAGATTATAGTTAAGGCAGGGAATCAACCCGCTATGGAGATCTCTTCAGATATGATGCAGATGATGGGTCAAGGGATGAACGTATTTGGCTCCTCAATGCCATCTGGAGATACTAATAAAGCAAATGCCGAGATAAAAGTTGTAGGAACAGAAAGAGTAACTGTACCTGCAGGCACTTTTGCTGCAAAACATATAAAAATCATAGACAAGTCTACATCCTCTCCTATAGTAGACATCTGGCAAACAAACAAGGTACCTATAAGTATAGTAAAGGTAAAATCCTCTGAAGGTTCAGAGATGGTGCTTTTGGCATATGGAAAAGGAGCAAAAACAGAGATAACAGAAAAACCTATACCACTGAATATGCAAAATATAATGAATATGAATAAAAAGTAGGGGGAATCCCCTACTTTTTAAGCTATTTAAGAGTACGAGTATTTTGCTTAATTCTTTTATGAGTTTTTATCTTGATTACTAAAATAAAAATCCATTCTGCAAAAATCTCAGGGGTAATCTCACTTATAACACTTGTGTAATTTGCTCCTATAACAACCTTATCTTTCGATCTCATTTTATCACTCATCTTTTTCAACTTATATCTCATTCACTATAAATATATATGGCTATTTTATGATCCTATATGTCATTTTTACATATAAAATAGAGCAATTTGGCTCTTGAAATCTTTTTCATATATGTTATAATGAAAGAAATTAAAAAAGGAGGGTATGATATGAGGTTAAGTAAGATATTAGTATTTACAACTATCTTATTACTTTTGTTATCTGCTTTTGCCTTTGGAGCAGATCTGGAAAGTCTTGCAAAACAGGAAGGAAAGGTGGTCGTATATTCAATAACAAGTAGGATTGCAAATGCGGCAAAGGCCTTTGAGAAAAAGTATGGTATCAAGGTAGAGGCATACGACCTTCACGATTTTGAACTGGTAGAAAAGGTTTCAAAAGAGGTAAAAAGTGGTATAACAGGTGCAGATTTTATTATCGCACAGGATTCAGGGCGTGTATTTGGAGAGCTTCTTGAGCCAGGATATGTATATTCATATGTACCAGAAGATATGAAATCAGTAATACCAAAGGAGTTTCAGGATCCTTTGGTCTTTTCTTTTATATCCAAGGTATTTTGCTACAACTCTGAGACCTATCAGGCACCCCCTGTAAACAATATATGGGAACTTGCAGATCCTAAGATGAAGGGTAAATTTTTCTTCAAAGATCCCTTCAAAGAAGGGGTAAACATGAACTTCCTCACCATGATTACATCACCCAAATGGGCAAAAAGAATTGCAGATGCCTATGAGAGATATTATGGAAAACCCATAAAACTCACAACAAAGAATGCAGGATATGAATGGATAAAGGCTGTATTGAAAAACGGCCTTGTTATGTTCACAAGTGACACAAAGCTTGCAGAATCTATTGGTATAAGGGGTCAGGGCGTAGATGCTATAGGTCTATTTGCATATACTAAGCTTCGTTACAGAAAATCCAAAAATTTGGCCCTTATGCCTATAATGGGTATGGACCCATTTGCAGGTTTTTATTATCCTGCATACCTATTAATGGTAAAAAATGCAAAACACCCAAATGCTGCAAAACTATTTATAGACTTTTTACTTACACCAGAAGGGTTTAAGCCATGGCATAAATCACCTGGTGTATATTCTTCCAACCCAAATATTCCTCCATATCCTGGAGACAATGCCTTTAAGGTATGGAAAGAGATCCTTGTAGGTGAAGAAGGTGAGTTTATATTTAACAATAGGGCAGATGTAGAGGAATTCTGGGGTAATTTTGCCTATTAGTAATTAAAGTTAATGAGGCCCTCTTTATGGGGGCCTCATAT
Source organism: Candidatus Atribacteria bacterium (assembly GCA_027028665.1). Taxonomy (GTDB): domain Bacteria; phylum Atribacterota; class JALVIU01; order JALVIU01; family JALVIU01; genus JALVIU01. The sequence continues at coordinate 2,197 of JALVIU010000342.1, forward strand.
TTTATGGGAGGTCTCCTTGATAAGATCTTTAAATAGATTCAAGACTTACATCTCGAAACCTGAAAATATCATACTGATCCTTTTGATTATTGTGCTTACATATCTTGTAATCGTACCCCTCATTTCTATAGTCTATGATACGTTCATTGTTCATCCCTCTGAGAGGATGAGGATAAGAGGAAAACAGGTTGGAGATTTTACTCTATACCACTGGAGAAGCATCTTTTTTGGAAAATACAGTAATAAGATATTCTATAAACCTCTATGGAATACCCTTTTGGTCTCTGTATGGGTATCTATTATAGCGATCACACTGGGGGGGCTCATTGCATGGCTTGTTACAAGAACAGATTTAAGATATAAGAAACTCATATCTACACTCATAATATTTCCATATATAATGCCTTCATGGACCCTTGCCATGGCATGGCTTGATTTTTTCAAAAATAGTCAGATCGGTGGGGTAAAAGGCTTATTTACAGCA
>JALVIU010000343.1 GCA_027028665.1 Candidatus Atribacteria bacterium
ATAGAGCTTGTGGCAAATAAGGATTATCATTTTGGAGAGCCAAAAGTCAAAAAACTAATATTTAGGCCTATTCCTGAGGCTTCTTCCCGTATAGCAGAGCTCCTTACAGGAGGAGTAGATATAATTACAAATGTACCCCCTGATAAAATAAAAGAGATTGAAAAGAGTAAAAATGCAAGAGTTAGTGGTGCACCAAGTGCAAGGGTAATCTTTGTTGTATTGGATATGACAAGGGAGAGTCCATTAAAGAATAAGAAAGTAAGGCAGGCATTGAATTATGCAGTTGATGTAGATAGTATAATTAAGTATGTACTTAATGGAAATGGATATAGAGTAGCTACACCTCTTACTCCTGCTCACTTTGGATATGACCCTACAATAAAACCTTATCCATATGATCCAAAAAAGGCAAAGGAACTTTTGAAGGAAGCAGGATATCCTCACGGATTTAAGATGACACTTCTTTCTCCAAGTGGAAGATACCTGATGGATAAAGATGTGGCACAGGCAATTGCAGGTCAACTCAATAAGGTAGGATTAAAGATTAATGTAAAAGTACTTGAATGGGGTGTATATGTAAAACAGATTTTATCCAGAAAAACTGAATCCCCCATGTTCTTACTTGGTTGGGGAAACGATACCTTTGATGCAGATGGGACACTGTTCCCGATGTTTAGATCTGGAGAGAGACTTTCTTTCTATGAAAATCATGAGTTTGATAAATATGTAGATCTGGCAAGGTCTACTCTTGACCCTGAAAAGAGAAAAGAATATTATAGTAAGGCACTTAGAATCCTCTATGATGACCCAGGCTGGATCTTTTTATACCAGCAAAAGGACCTCTACGGTGCCTCAAAGAGGATAAAATGGGAAGCAAGACCTGATGAGAGAATCTTTGGGATAGATATAGACTGGAATAAATAAAATTTAGTAAAGATCCTTATATAGTGGGAGAGACTGGCTCTCCCACTATATCTAGAAGGAGTGCCTATGAAGTCATATATTATAAGGAGACTGCTTCAATCTATAATTGTTATATTAGGTGTATCTATCATTGTTTTTTTTATTCTTCATCTTACAGGTGACCCAGCTGCACTTTTACTTCCACTTGATGCCACGCAGGAAGATATAGATAAATTTAGACATGAAATGGGGTTTGATGATCCTATAATAGTTCAGTACTTTAGATTTTTGAAAAATGCTTTAAGAGGTGATTTTGGTAAGTCTCTAAGGCATGCACAACCTGCAATGGGACTTGTATTAGAGAGACTTCCCGCAACAATTGAGCTTACACTTTTTTCTCTTTTTCTTGCCCTTTTGGTATCTTTTCCTGCAGGGATTATTTCAGCCCTTAAGAAGGGTACCATATACGATTATGTCGCTATGACATTTGCACTTATAGGACAATCCATACCTATTTTTTGGTTGGGTCTTATGCTCATACTTTTTTTCTCTGTACAGCTTCATCTTCTACCAGTATCTGGTAGGGGAGGACTCTCACATCTTATATTACCCTCTGTAAGTATTGCACTTTATTCGTCTGCTGCACTCACAAGGCTTATAAGATCTAATTTTATAGAGGTAATGAATGCAGATTATATAAGGACTGCTCGGGCAAAGGGTGTATCAGAATTAAAGATAGTTTTAAAACATGCATTGAGGAATGCATCGATTCCTGTCATTACAATGCTTGGATTACAGTTTGCCACCCTTTTGGGCGGTGCAGTGATCACTGAAACCATTTTTGCATGGCCTGGAGTGGGTAGGCTTGCAATACAGGCAATATACGATAGGGATTATCCCCTTGTTCAGGCTGTAGTCTTTGTAGTGGCTTTTACCTTTGTTGTAACAAATATCATTATAGATATTATATATACCTATCTTGATCCCCGAATTAAATATAATTAGTGAGGTGATAAATGGAAGAAAAGAGCATCTCTTTAAACCTTAGAAGAAGATTATTAATAGGCCTTAAGAGAAGTAGAACCGCACAGTTTGGCCTTGCAATTATATTTTTATTTATATTCATCGCCATTTTTGCACCTCTTATATCGCCATGTGATCCTGTTTCTCAGGATATATCCCAAAGACTAAAGCCACCAAGCTTTGCCCATCCTTTAGGAACAGATCAGCTTGGGAGGGATATCTTAAGTAGGATTATATATGGATCCAGAATTTCTCTTATTGTAGGATTTTCAGCGGTATTTATATCAGGGATGATAGGTGTAACTGTTGGCATGATTTCAGGGTTTTATGGTGGGAAAGTAGATGCCATTATAATGAGACTTGCAGACATTCAACTTAGCATGCCTTTTATACTATTGGCCATTGCCATTATGGCTGTCTTGGGTCCAGGACTTAAAAATATAATCCTGGTGCTTGGAATTACAGGATGGGTTGTATATGCAAGGATAGTAAGGGGTGAGACTCTTCAGGTAAGAAATATAGATTTTGTAAATGCAGCTACTGCTCTGGGTAATAATGATGCAAGAATTCTATTTAGACATATACTACCCAATGTGCTTGCATCTGCTATTGTAGTTGCTACTCTTGAAATGGCAAGGATGATTATTATGGAAGCAGCCCTTAGCTTTTTGGGTTTAGGTATTCAGCCTCCTACACCTTCCTGGGGTTCTATGGTGGCAGACGGGAGGGACTATATTACCAATGCATGGTGG
>JALVIU010000344.1 GCA_027028665.1 Candidatus Atribacteria bacterium
TGCCAGATGATATACTTACAAAGGTGGATAGGGCCTCTATGGCTGTAAGCCTTGAGGCAAGGGTGCCTATACTTGATCATAATATAGTAGAATTTGCATGGCATCTACCACTTAAGTACAAAATAAGGGATGGAAAAGGAAAATACCTATTACGTAGGATGCTTTCTCGCTATGTACCAAATGAACTTTTTGAGCGTCCAAAAACAGGTTTTGGTATACCTATAGATACCTGGCTTAGAGGTCCATTAAGGGATTGGGCCACTGATATGCTCTCAAAGGATATGATAGATAAATATGGTATACTAAACTATAAGACAGTGGAGAAGATGTTTAAAGAGCATCTTTTGGGAAGAAAGGACTGGCATTATCATCTCTGGGATATACTTATGCTTCAGTCATGGCTTATGAGGTGGTGGCACAAGTGAAAGGGAAAAGGGTAATTATCACAGGTGCAAGTGGAGCTATAGGTGGTGCTATAGCAGATATTTTTTATTCACATGGATATGAGCTTATCCTTTTGGGCAGAAGTATGGAAAGGCTGAATGAACTTAAGGATAAGATTTATAAAGGCCAAAATAAAGGGGATATCTATATTGTATATTATGATGCAAAAGATGGAAAAGAAGAGGAACTTTTGAAAAATTTAATAGATAAATATGACAATATAGATATCCTTATAAATGGTGCAGGAATAGGGTATTATGAATCCTTAATTGACCTTGATGATAGGATTGTAAAGGATGTATTTGAGGTGAATTTTTTTGCACCCCTTAGACTTACAAAGGCTTTTTTACAGCAGACTCAAAGACCTCTTTGGGTTATAAATATCCTCTCTATTTCATCGAAGTTACCGGTACCTTTTTCAGGTATATATGCAGCTTCCAAATCTGCCCTCTATATGGAGATGGAATCTGCAAGGGGGGAATTTTCAAATGATATAAAAATTATAAATATACTACCTGGACGTATAGAAAGTGCCTTTTCTAAACATGCACTAGGGACAAAATACTTCTCTCATGGGGGAAAAAGGGCAAGACCAGAAGACCTTGCAGAGGTAGTTTATGATGCCTTTGAAAAAGAAAAAAGAGAGGTTATCTGGCCATCAAAATACAGATATATCCTTTATATTCAAAGGCTTTTTCCCGATATTTATATAAAAAAGATGAATAATCTAAAAAAAGTATATGAGGGTAAAAAATGAATGTTATGAGTATCATATATTTTATTATTGGTGTAATCTGGATTTTTTACACATTTAAAAAGGATAAAAAAAGTGGAAAACAAGCAATAAGGATTGCACTCAATAACTTTTTATCAAGACTTCCAGATATATTTGGCATATTTTTGTTACTTGGCATTTTTAATGAATTTGTACCAAAAAGTATAGTTTTTAAGTACATGGGAAATGCAAGAGGAGCCATGGACCATATACTTGCACTATTGTTTGGATCTTTAGCTGCAGGCCCTCCTGCCACTGCTTATCCTCTGGGAGAGGCACTTATTATAAAAGGGGCTGCTATTTCGGTTGTAGCTGTTTTCCTTGCATCATGGGTAAAAATAGGATTTATCTCTTTGGGTATAGAACTTAAATCTTTCGGAAAGGAGTTTGTGATATGGAGAAACCTGGTAGGAATGGTAAGTTGTCTCCTGATAGGCCTTCTCATCCAATTGTTTTATTTTTAGAGAAGACAAGGACATCAAAAATTCTCTGGATAGCTTTAATACTATATATAACATTATACTTTGTAAACAAAGAAAAAACCTTACATGCTATTGTATATGGTTTATCCATATTTGAAAGGACATTTTTGATATTTATATCTGTATCTTTATTTGTAGGACTTCTCAGGGTCTGGGTAAAGCCCGGCCTTATAAAGAAACTCTTTGGAAAAGAGGCAGGTCTTCGTGGGATAGTTACAGCCTCTTTTGTGGGAACTCTCATAGTAGGACCTTTTTACCTCATTTTTCCCATATTGGAAGAACTCCTTTCAAAGGGTGCACGTATCGCAGCTGTGGCAAGTATTATATCTGCATGGGCTATAAAAACCCCATGGATTCCCTATGGTGCAGCATTTTTGGGGTGGAAGTTTATAATACTTTTCAATGGTGGATTATTTCTTTTTTCTCTTGTAGAGGGATATATAATAGAGTTATTTGTATTAAGAACAAGAAAGAATGTTTAGAGCGGAGAAGAGCATCCACTTCAATTAATCTCCCTTTTTAGTAAAAGATGTTACTCTTTTAATTATTTTTTACCCTTTACTCTTCTTATAAAAGATAAAAAATAAGAAAATTCGTGGTATAATATATAAAAATATCGAAAGAGAGAAAATGGAACACCTTGGTATATGTACTGAATGTAATTCTATCTTTTCTTCTGAATTTATAGGGAAAGAGTGTCCTGTATGTAAAAAGGGTGTTATTATACCTCAAAAAGAGATAGAAGAAAAAGATGATTTAAAGTTTCTAAATGCAGAATACAGTAATGTGAGAATAAAGGAAAAGATAGGTACCCAGGCTGCCTTTTTCCTTTTAGGACTTATTATATTCTTCGGACTTGAAACGTTTGTTATCTGGTTTTTGCTTACTACATTTAGTGCAGGCTTTAAAAAGTTTGCAGATGATCAGCTCATAACCTCTTTTGGGGTGGCATTTTCTCCTATACTTTTATTTCTCA
>JALVIU010000345.1 GCA_027028665.1 Candidatus Atribacteria bacterium
TTTTCTTATCCTAAGCGCATTATCTTTACTTTATACTCCCTGTAGTAAGTCCTCTTACGATATATCTCTGTACAGATAAAAATAGGGCAACAGGGATAGCAGTGCTCATAAGTATTGCTGCCATAAGTTCGTTCCATCTCACAGAGCTTCTGGAGAAGAACTGGTATAGACCCTGTGCAATAGGCATGAGCTGATCGTTTTTTATAAGTACGAGTGCGAGTAAAAATTGTTGGCTCCATCCCGTAATAAAGGAATATATAAATATTGCTGCAAGGGCTGGAGCCATAAGAGGAAGTACCACATGATAAAGTATATTGTATTGATTACAACCATCTACAAATCCTGCCTCTTCAATTTCATGAGGGATTGTTTGCATATATGAGACTGTAAGCCATGTGGATAGAGGGATTGTAAATATAGAGCCTGCAAGTATAAGAGACATATATGTATTTATAAAACCAAAGGTTTTCATAATAGTATATATAGGTATAAGCAGCATGATGGGGGCAAACATATTTGCATATATTATAAGGATCATTATGGGCCTCTTCATGAGAAATTGATATCTTGCAATAACATATCCAGATGGTACAGCAATGAGCATAGATAAAAGGCTTACACCTAATCCATATATAAAGCTATTCAGAAGGTATCTTGGAAGCCTTGGAACTATATTGAATGCAACTACAAAATTTTTCAATGTAATTTTTTCTGGGAACAAAGGAGCAGGGACCTCCCATGAAAGATTAGCAGGCCTCAAAGCAGTAATAATCATCTGATAAATGGGCAAGAGCATAAAGATCATAAAGGCAAGTGCTGCGATCTGAACCATAATCTTTGCAAATATGACTTTACTTTTCATCTTATGCCACCTCTTTATTCATAGTTTTTATATAAAAGATCGAGATAAAGGTAATGAGTGCTACCTGTACTAATGTCATAGCAGATGCCTTACCTATACCGCCAAATCTCAACATCCTGAAGGATGTGTTGTATATCGCTATAGGCAGAGTCTCTGTAGCCCTTAATGGCCCACCTTGAGTAAGAACCCATATGATATCAAAGGAGTTAAAGGTCCATACCATAGATAAAAGGCTTACTGTGAATAATACAGGTTTCATGAGTGGTATAGTGATGCTTATTACCTGTCTTACTCTGGATGCACCATCCAATCGTGCAGCCTCATATAGAGATTCTGAAATAGATTGAAGTCCTGATATAAACATGATTACCATAAAGGGAAGTCCTACCCATGCATCCACTATAAATGTAGTAATAAAGGCACTTGTAGGAGTAGATAGAAATGGATGAGGACTATTAGTGATATGCAAATGCAATAAGAGACTATTTATAATACCAAATTGTCCATTAAGTGTCCATGCCCACATCATGGCAGCCATGGCCCACGGGATAGCCCATGGAATAATAAGCAATGATCGATATATCCTTCTCCCTATGAGATATTTGCTCTCAAGTACTAAAGCTGCAAGAAAACCTATCACTACTTTAATAAGCACAGAGAAAAATACCCATGTAATGCTACGTATAAAGGCAGAGAGAAAATAAGAAATCTTTGGGTTAAAGAGTTTAAATGTAAACAGCCATTTGTAATTTTCGAAACCTACAAATGTCTTCATTTTTGGGTTTAGAAAGGAGGCTTTATAAAATGATATTTCTACTACCTTATAAAGTGGATACCCTAAAAAAACCAAAAAAGCAATGATAAGTGGAATAAGATACCAGATGGGGATTTTTTTCTTTAACATATATCCTCCTGCAATAATTGGGGGAGGCTCGGCCTCCCCCAATTATATTTTTATTTTATTTCTGTAAAAGATTTATAATATATGCTGCATTTTTAAGTGCAGTTTTTGCATCCTGCTTTCCTAAGAGCACAGACTGTATAGCATCGAGTACAGCTTCCTGAACGCCTTCCCAATCTTTAATATTAAGTGCCTCAGGTACGCCATACTTAATTGCTTCTATATAAGGTTTCCAGAATTTTGTCTGGAATTCAGGAAGGTCTTTTTCTTTAATCATAGGTGGTACAAATCCGAGCTTGAGATCCCACTCTTTCTGTTTTTCAAAGCTTGTCATATAATTCATAAACTTTACAGCAAGATCAACATTCTTGGACTGAGAAGTGATAGAGATACAGTCTGTAACTATTACTGTGGAGTATGGGGTCTTTCCTAATGGGCCTTTTGGAATCATAAAGAGTCCTACATCTACACCCTTTTTAGCTGCTGCTCTTGCATTATGTACATGGTCAATATACATACCAACTTTGCCTGTTTCAAAGAGTTTTATGAGGTCTTCTCTCTTCCACTCTGTAATGCCTGGTTGTGCATATTTAGAGAGCTCTTTGTAGAATTCCAATGCCCCTACACCATTTTCATTATCTATTATGGCCTTTCCATTTTCATCTACGATATTTCCGCCATTTGCATAAAGGTACTGCTGAAATTGGGTTACTGTAGATACAAATCTCTTTCCTGCCATTGCAATACCATATACCTTGTTGGCAGGATCATATATCTTTGCTGCTGCAGCCTTAAGCTCATCCCAATTCTTTGGTACACTTAATCCTTTTTCTGCAAATAGTTTTTTGTTGTAGATAAATGCCTTTGTGGACATTGCACGTACAACGCCCCAGTATTTTCCCTTGTAACTTAC
>JALVIU010000346.1 GCA_027028665.1 Candidatus Atribacteria bacterium
GCTGTGCTACATGAGCAAAGATATTTGCTACCTCCAGAATATCACCCTTTCCAAACGGATAAAAAGTATCCTTTATGCAGTCCTGACCAAAGGTCACATTTACACCTGCTGCAAGAAGCTCTTTTATTCTAGTAAGTCCTCTTCTCTTTGGATATGTATCGAATCTCCCTTCAAGAACTATATTTGTAACAGGATTGGATTCCATGGTGATGTCTGCCTTTTTTACAAGAGATATAACTTTAGCTGCGTGTACATCGTTATAAGAAGAGAGTGCACATGTATGATCAGCTGTTACCCTTCCCTCATATCCTTCTTTGATAGTCTTTGCCGCAAGATACTCCAGTGTACGGGAATATGGGTCATCATTTTCATCTGTATGAGAATCAATAGGAGCATCAAACTTCTTTGCAATTTCAAATAGAATCTCTATATGTCGTTTAGAGTCATCTTCTGTCATTTCATTATGTGGCATACCCCCTACTACATCTGCACCCATTTCCATTGCCTCATAAAGTAGCTTTTCTGTTCCAGGATCCTGAATAATTCCTTCTTGGGGGAAGGCTACGATCTGAAGATCTATTAAATCCTTATATTTTTCCTTTGTTACAAGGAGACCTTCTAAGGGCTTTAATCCTCCTATAGTATCTACATCCACATGGGTTCTAATATGTGTAACACCATTTGCGACTTCCCATTCAATAACCTTTCCTGCACGTGTTACTATATCTTCTATTGTATATGACCGTTTCTTTTCCCAGAGTATCTCTATAGCCTCTTGTAATGTCCCTGATACATTAGGTCTTACAGTATCTACAACCAATACCTTATCAAGATGTATATGAGGATCAATAAATGAAGGAGACACAAATCTTCCATCTACATCTATCACTTCTTTAAAATCACCCTTTATACCAGGTGATACCTCTACAATTTTCCCTTTATCACAAGCAATATCAACAAGATCATCCCTATTATAAAGCTTCGCATTTTTTATAAGTAGATCCATATTTGCCTCCTTAATCTCACAGATTTTATATGTATTATATAATATTTCTACAAAATTGTCAAAGTTTTTTCTTTACTCTAAAATAAAATTTTATTTATTTCTTCATAAAAATCTTTTATTACTATCTCTGCAGCCTTTCTTCCCTTTTCTATAGCTTCAGAGGCACGATAAAACTCAAAAGTCTTGATTCTATTATCATGTGTATCCTCTTTATATGGAGAGATAACTATATTTGCACCCTCTATAGTTTTATCTTCAACGATTTTTCCCATTATATCTGAGGCAAAAGCAACTACATCTGTAAATCTAATTGATCTTTCACCTCTTCTATTTAAAGGAATTCTCAAATCTATTTTTCCCTCACGTAACATCTCTATTCTTCTCAATTTTTTCAAAAGACTCTCTTTCTCTTCAGATCGATAATCTTCAATCTCTATTTCCACTATATCCTTATCTTTATAATCAGAAAGTCTTACCGCTATAATGATATCTGCACCCATACTTTTGACAACATCAACAGGTACAGGATCTATTATACCTCCATCTACAAGATAATAATCTTTATATATCACAGGGGCAAAAACCATAGGAATAGAAGAGCTCGCTCTCACTGCCATAACGACAGAACCCTTATTTATCACAACTTCTCTACCCTTTATCATATCTACTGCTATAGCAGAAAAAGGTATTTTCAGATCAGAAAAGCTTAATCCCTTAAGTCCTAAATCTTCCAATATAGAAATGATCTTATTTCCAGAAAATATACCACTAAAGTTTAATATGGGATCAAAAAGACTCATAGTCTTTCTCCTATCAAGAGAAAGAGAGAAATCTTTCATTTTTTTAACAGATACCCCTGCAGCATAAAGGGCTCCCACCACTGAGCCAATACTTGTTCCGGCTATATAATCTATGGGTACACCATACTCTTCAAGGACTTCTAATACACCTATATGTGCTACGCCTCTTGCCCCTCCACTACCTAATGCAAGTCCAATAGTCCCTCCTTTTTCATGGAACTTATTTATTATACTCTTCATATCAATTACTATATTATCTTTGGTATTCATACTTCCTCCTTCTTGCTTCTTGTCTTCTTTTGAAAAATTATAACATATTTTTCCGACTCTATTTGACAAAAACCTATAAAAAGATATATAATTGAATCAAATATTTTTAAAAAATATTTTAAAAGGGAGGTTATTTTTATGAAAACAAAAAGCCTAATTATTACAATTTTGATCTTTTCTATGGCTTTATTTGTATTTAGTTTTGGTACCGCACTTGCAAAACAAAAAGTACTTGTATTTGGAAGTAGCGGTGATGCTGTAAGGCTTGATCCAGGAGATGTAACAGACGGTGAATCCATTCAAAGAATGGATAACATCTTTGAAAGCCTTGTAGAATATAAACCAGGTACCACAGAAATCCAACCATGTCTTGCTACCTCCTGGGAGGTTTCAGCAGATGGAAAAGAGATTGTTTTCCATCTTAGAAAGGGCGTAAAATTTCATGATGGCACAGATTTTAATGCAGATGCTGTGGTATTTTCCCTTGCAAGACAGTACGATCCCAATCATCCATTCCATAAATATGGAGAGTGGGCATACTGGGGATATATGTTCAGCGATATTAAAGAGGTACAAAAGATTGATGATTATACGGTAAAA
>JALVIU010000347.1 GCA_027028665.1 Candidatus Atribacteria bacterium
GGGCATCATTTCACTGTATTTACAAAACTCATTCTGGGAATCTCTATCGTAATAGCTTCATCAAAACTCTTACTCCCAACTGTTCAGATTACAGCAGTAAAGTTGGGGGTACCAAATAGTGTAATTGCTGTTACCCTGGTTGCATTTGGTACATCTGTCCCTGAACTTGTCACATCTGTAGTTGCATCCCTTAAAGGACATGGAGAACTTGCCATAGGAAATGTCACAGGTGCTAATATACTGAATATACTATTTGTAATTGGTGCATCATCTGCCTTTTCCTCCAAAGGTATACAGGTTACACCTGACTTTTTTGGGTTCTATTTCCCTGTCATGGTCATTGTAATCGGGATATTTACGGCAGGTGCATTATTAAGCAAGGAAAAGTTGGGTCGCGGCCTTGGGGTACTACTACTTATCATTTATATAATAATTACCATAAAGAGTTATCTATGAAACCTGGGGGCCAAAGAGGGGTAAAGCTCTCTATACAGGGAAAAAAGCTCATCATATCTTTCCTTCTTTATAGGATCTGGGTAGAGTATTCTGCGGGCTCTATACATAGCAGATGAAGCTTCTTTTATATCTTTGTATATACCCATACCCAATCCTCCGATACAGGCTGCGCCTACAAGCTCTCCATCACTAATATATGGCACCTCTACAGGTACTCCAATAATATCTGCCTTTAACTGATTGAAAAAATCACTCTTAGATAAACCTCCTGTAGTCCTAAAATGTCTTATAGGTATATCATAAGAGGCTATAATTTCATATATATCCCGTATAGAGTATATAACACCCTCCATAACAGCACGGATCATATCTTCTCTGGTATGTGACAAGGTAAGTCCGAAAAATACCCCCTTTGCATAGGGGTCCCAGTGGGGACTTCTCTCTCCCGAGAGGTATGGCAAAAATATAAGGCCCTTACTTCCATAGGGTGCACTTTTTGCATATCTTACAAGCTCCTGGTATGTTTTTATGGAAAATAAATCCTTTATCCAGTCTATTGCCTTACCAGATGTATTGGTAAGGCCGCTTATCTTCCAGAAAGGTGATATAAAAAAAGGAACAGAGGAGACCCTTTGCTCTTCTTTAGGCAAGGGCTCTTGTGAGCAAACAGTTATTCCTTCAGAACCTCCTCCTCTATCACAGAGCTTGCCTGGAGATGTGGTATCTGTACCGATAAGTGCGCCCACAAAATCGATCCCCCCTGCTATGACCAATACTTCTTTGCCCCATATCCCCCATTCTTTCATAAGATCTTTCTTAAGAGTGCCCACTACCTTACCTATAGGTGTAATCTCCACAAACTTCTCAGGAGAAAGACCCAAAAGTTTTGCATCGTCACGAGACCATGGAAGATAATCTCTGAAAGGAATACCAGATGAAGAGACCTCTCCTGTAAGATAAAAGTTTAAAAGGTCATAGGGTTGAAGAAAATATTTCGTCCTCTTATATATTTCTGGTTCATTATGGTAAATCCATAAGATTTGAGCAAGGGATTGATAACGAGGATCAAAGGGAAGGCCCAATTCCAGGAGAGCATTCCTCTCTGATTCGCCTCTTTTATCAAGCCACAAAATGGCATCCCTTACAATTTCACCATCACTACCCAAGAAGACTAATGTAGGTGCCTGACCTATAACAGTTATGGCCTTTATATATTCAAGTTTGCCCCTTTGTTTGAGACGTTTTATTCCCTTTTCAAACCCCTCTATCCAGAGATGCGGATCCTGTTCCACATGGCTTCTTTCTATCTTTAGAGGGTAGTTGGAAAAAGTATAATCTATAAGATTTCCCTTTATATCAAAGATGGCAAGCTTTATCTTTGTTGTACCAAGATCCACTGCTAATATATAATTTCTATCTACCATTTTTCTATCATTTTTGTTCTTAATACTTCATTGAATTTTTCATATGCCTTCTTAAACCTCTTTTTATCTAAAAGAGAAAGTTCTAAAAATATAAGATCTATAATGAATAACTCCACGTTCCTTGAGACAATAGAACCCTCAGGAAGTATTGTCTTATAAAAATACGCGTATATAGTAATGTCTGCCTCCTTGGAGAGAGGAGATCCCTCTGTAGTTATGGCAATAGTTGTTGCACCATTTGCCTTTGCAAACCTTATAGAATCTATAGTATCCTTTGTGCTCCCACTCTGAGATATACATATAGCCACATCTTCTGGCGTAAGATTTATAGCAGAAAGCGACTGAAATACAGGGTTTAAATATATATTTGCCCTTATACCCAGCTGCTTTAATTTCATATAAAAATCATGCCCTGCAATATAATCAAAACCAAATGCATATATATCCACACCTTCTGCATTTAGTAAGACCTCTGCTGTCTTTTTAATACAATTGTAATTTAGGTTTTTATATGCTTCTTCTATAGATTCTATGGTAATCTCTTTTAAATAACTAAATACCTCGGGCTCTGTTTTGAATTTCTCCTCTTCTAAAAGTTCAGATGTAAGTGTAGTAATATCCCTGGCAAGGTGGATCTTCATATCCTTTATTCCTTCAAAGCCCAGTGTCTTTGAAAACTTTACAATAGTGGAAGGACTTACGCCACAACGCTGGGCAAGTTCCTGCACAGATGTACTTAGTGCATCCTGAGGATTATCCACTATGAATTGTGCAACAACCTTTTCTTTTCGGG
>JALVIU010000348.1 GCA_027028665.1 Candidatus Atribacteria bacterium
ATATAAAGGAGTGACTATGAAAAAGAGTGAAAATACAAGTTTATGGAAGGATTCCTTTAAAAGATTACTTAAAAATAAGGCGGCAGTTTTAGGGGGTATAATAATTATATTTTTAGTTTTTGTGGCGATATTTGCACCACTTATTGCTCCATATGGTTATGCAGATGGAGATTTTTTGGCAACATATGAACCACCATCTCGAGAGCACCTTCTTGGAACAGATTTTATGGGTAGAGACCTTTTATCACGGATCATCTATGGAACAAGGATATCCCTTACAGTGGGATTTATAGGAGCAATGACGAGTTTTATAATAGGTGTTACATATGGTGTAATATCTGGGTATTTTGGTGGACGCCTTGATAATATAATGATGAGAATAGTGGATATAATGTATGCATTTCCTACACTACTGCTCATCATTATTATGATGGTATATTTTAAGTCCACTTTTGCAAATATCAAACCTGGCACATTTTCTTATTATCTTGCCCAATTGGATAATGCCCTTGGAGGGCTACTTTTTATATTTATTGGTATAGGTATTACTGCATGGGTGGGTATGGCAAGACTTGCAAGGGGTATGACCCTTTCTCTCAGGGAAAAGGAATTCGTAGAGGCCGCTATTTCTCAGGGGGCCTCAAATACAAAGATTATATTCAGACATATATTACCTAATATAATAGGTCCATGTATAGTACAGCAGACCCTTGCAATTCCAAGTTATATATTATTTGAGGCATTTTTGAGCTTTATAGGGCTTGGGGTAAATCCTCCTACACCAAGTTGGGGGATGATGATTTCAGAAGGATATAAAGCTATGAGATCATATCCTTATCTGGTGCTTTTCCCTGGCCTTGCCATGGCTATAACTATGTTTGCATTTAATTTTTTAGGTGATGGATTAAGGGATGCCCTTGATCCAAGAATGAAATAAAAAAGAAAGGGAGGTCTTACTTATGAGAAAGATTTTGATTTTTGGTCTGGTTTTTGGCCTTCTGCTTTTTTCTTTAGTGGCACTTGCAGATGGACCAGAATATGAGAAAGTAAATGTAACAGGTAAGTTTGGTGGTACACTTGTATGGTCTGTATTTGGAAGTGGTCCCAAGACATTTAACTATCCTCTTGCACAGGAGACATCCTCTACCACACCTCTTGGTTTTGTATTTTCAGGACTGGTAGGTGAAGATGGGGTAACAACAGATATTAAACCTGAGCTTGCAAAGTCCTGGGATATATCTGAAGATGGTCTTGTATGGACATTTCATCTAAGACGTGGACTCAAATGGTCAGATGGTGCACCATTTACAGCAGATGATGTAGTATTTACCTTTAATGATATTGCATACAATGACAAGATTCAGACAGACTGGAGAGATGTGCTTACAGTAGAGGGAAAACCCTTTAAAGTAGAAAAAGTGGATGACTATACAGTAAAGTTTACACTTCCTGTCCCTTTTGCACCTTTCTTAAGGGAAGTGGGTATTCCTATTATGCCAAAGCATAAATTGGAAGAGGCAGTAAAATCAGGAAAATACATGACCACATGGGGTGTAGATACTGATCCCAAGGAAATAGTAGGCATGGGTCCATTTATAATGAAAGAATATAAGCAGGGTGATAGGATAATATTTGAAAGAAACCCGAATTACTGGAAAGTAGATAAAGATGGTAATAAGCTCCCATTCCTTGATGGTATGGTAATGCTTATAGTGCCAGATCAGGATACACAGCTTCTTAAGTTTCAATCTGGTGAACTCGATCACCTTATCTTGAGAGGCGAAGATTATGCGGTATTAGAACCAGAACAGAAGAAAAAGGGATTCACTATTTACAAATCTGGTGCTACCTTTGGATCCCAGTTTGTGACATTCTGCTGGAGTCATAAGGATCCTGTAAAAAGAAAATGGTTTAACAACAAACACTTTAGAAAGGCTGTAGCATATGCTATTGATCGTAAATCCTATATAGATAATGTACTTTATGGATTTGGTGTAGAGCAGTGGAGCCCTGTATCCCCTGCTGTAAAGACATTCTATAATGATAAAGTAATAAAATATCCATATGATCTTGAAAAGGCAAAAGAAGAGCTTAAAAAGGGTGGATTTGTATTAAAAGATAACAAACTTTATGATGCAGATGGTAATCCTGTAAAATTTGAGATCCTTACAAACTCTGGAAACAAAGCAAGAGAGGCCCTTGGCACCATGCTTCAGGAAGACCTTTCTAACCTTGGTATGGAAGTAAAGTTTAGTCCTATTGACTTTAATGCTCTTGTAAAGAGACTCCTTGCAAGACCAGAAGGTGATTGGGATGCTGTAATTATTGGTCTTACTGGTGGAGTTGAGCCGAATGGTGGTAAGAATGTCTGGAATTCAAAGGGTGGACTTCACTTTTTCAACTATGATCCAAAGAATAGAAAGTGCTGGGAAAAACAGGTTGATATGCTCTTTGAGATAGGTGCCCAGATCTTAAATACCCGTGATAGGAAGGTAGTTTATGATAAGTGGCAGTATATTGCATCAGATGAGCTTCCATTCTTATATACCGCATTGGCTGTAAGACTTGAAGCATTTAAAAATTATGTAAAGGGTGCAAAACCTTCATCCTATGGACAGCTTGGAGGTCTCTGGAATATAGAAGAGATCTGGTTAGATAAATAGTAATAGAAAT
>JALVIU010000349.1 GCA_027028665.1 Candidatus Atribacteria bacterium
TAGGCAATATGTTCGTGAATGTATTTGCCTCTTCACTTGCTGCATATGTGGCCATTTCTCTGTGGGGTGAGAAAGGAGTATGGTTATCTACTATACTTATGACCTTTATTATTCTGCTCTTTGGCGAGATCTCTCCCAAAAGTATAGCTATTTATATGCCTGAAAAAATAGCTATCCTTGCTGCATATCCACTAAAATTCTTTACTATAGTGTTTTTCCCTCTGGTGTACTTACTTACAAAATTTGTAGAACTATTTTCCCTTATATTTCATATAAAAGAAGAGGAAGATGAATTTTCAGAAGAAGATGTAAATATTCTGCTTTCTCTTGGTAAGGAAAATGGTGTGCTAAAGGAAGAAGAGAGGCGAATGATAGAGAAGATTATGGTATTTCGAGAGACTACGGTAAAAGAGGTAATGGTCCCAAGAGTAGATATGGAGTGTCTGGAATCAGAGTTTACGTTAAAGGATGTAATGGATAATATAAAAAAACTTCACCATTCGAGAATTCCTGTATATGAGGATAATATAGATAACATTTTAGGTATATTGTATATAAAAGATCTAACCAGATATCTAAATGAAGAAAAACTTGATACATCGATTGTAAAACTTATAAGAAAACCGTATTTTGTTCCTGAAAATAAAAAGGCTGATGAACTCTTACAAGAACTTATAAAAAATAATATACAAATAGCTATTGTGGTGGATGAATATGGAGGAGTTGCTGGACTTGTTACCATGGAGGACCTCATGGAAGAAATAGTAGGAGAGATACAAGATGAATATGACAAAGAAGAAGAACCTATTAAGAAGATAGATGAGAATACATATATAGTGGATGGACTTGTAAATCTCTACACACTCTCTGAAGTATTAAATGTAGATTTAGTAGATGAAGAAGAGGATTTTGATACATTAAGTGGTCTTATATTTGAGCTTACATCCCATATACCAAAAGAAAAGGAAAAGGTAGAATACAAAGGAATAGAATTTGAAGTAATAAAAACACAGAAAAACAGGATAGTAAAAGTAAAGGTAAGAGTCAAAGGAGAAGAAGAGAAGAAATGATAGATGTTCTTATTTTTATTATCTTTTTAATGCTTATAGCTTTTTTCTCAGCAAGTGAAATTGCAATAGTTTCACAGGGGAAAATTATAAAATTCTATAAACATAAAGATAAAAAACTCAGGATGCTCCAGGAGCTCTTAGAAAAACCAGAGATTGTGCTTGGTACAATTCTTGTAGGTGTGAACTTCTCCACTATACTTACATCAAGTATAGCAACACCCTGGTTTGTAAAGATATTAGGAAAGGAAGGAATCCTTGTATCCACCTTTATTGTGACATTTTTTATCGTAGTGTTTGGAGAGATTATACCCAAAAACATCGCTCGTCAACATTCTTTGGAGATAGCTCTAAAGTCTCTTACCCTCATAACTTTGTTTTCCAAATTCTTCTATCCTATTGTTTATGTCTTTGCAAAGATTACAAAACCACTTCTTTGGTTTATAGGGACAAAAAAGGGTGAGGAGAAACCATTTATTACCAAAGAAGGACTAAAACATATGATAGAAATGATGTATAAAAATGAAGAAGTAATGGAAACAGAAAAGAAAATGGTGCTTAATGTGTTTGACTTTAGAGAAGTTCAAGTAAGAGATATTATGACGCCCCGTGTTGAGGTTACAGCAATACATGAAGATGCTACATTAGATGAGGCACTTAATCTTATAGCCAAAGAGGGACATTCTCGTATACCCATTTATAGAGATACCCTTGATACAATAACAGGTGTGATTCATGTAAAGGATATATTTAGAAATTGGGATAGGAGAGAGGGAATAAAGGTAAAAGATATTGCTCATGAACCTTTCTTTATACCAGAGTTTAAACACATAGAGGAGCTCCTTCAAGAGTTTCGAGCAAAAAAGGTGCATCTTGGAATAGTAATAGATGAATATGGGGTAGTATCAGGGATTGTTACCATAGAAGATATAGTAGAGGAGATTTTCGGTGAGATAAGGGATGAGTTTGAAAAAGGTGAAGAAGATTACAAAAAATTACCAGATGGCAGTATCTGGGTAAAAGGGACACTCACAATAGAAGATATAAATGATATATTTAACCTATCCCTCCCTGTAAATGGATTTGAAACTATCTCTGGATTAATAATGGATTTTTTAGGAAAGATCCCAGAAGAAGGAGAAAGTGTAAGGTATAAAGACCTTCTTATAATTGCTTCTAAGGTAGAAGATAATAGGATCTCAGAAGTAGTTATAAAAAAGTTAAAAAAGGAGGAATAAGATGAGAAAATATTTATATATAATAGCTTTTTTTGTACTTATAATATTTCTATATCAGGGTATAGGTACTGCAAAAACCAGAGTTCCACTTATTGTAATGATAGATAATCATAAAGATGCGAGACCTCAGTATGGGATAGGAAAGGCGGACATTGTATATGAAGCACTTACAGAGGGAGGCATTACAAGATTTATGGCTATATTTATTGGAGAAGATGTAACAAAAGTGGGCCCTGTGAGAAGTGCAAGGGAATATTTTGTAAAACTTGCATATCCATATAAGGGCCTTTATGCCCATTGTGGAGGAAGTCCTTATGCATATATAGCAATAAAGAAATTGGGTGTACATGACCTTG
>JALVIU010000350.1 GCA_027028665.1 Candidatus Atribacteria bacterium
TTTTTACATCAGGAAAATTTACATTTAATATATACTTAGCCTTTCCCAGGACCTTTGTAAAAAATCCAAATATAAGTCGTGAAAGATATGCAGCATCGGCATAAGAAAGGGCATTATTTACTGTATGTTTAGAAAAGGCAAAGGCAGGAATATCAAAAAGACAACCTTCAAAGGCAGCAGAGACTGTACCTGAATATATTACATCCTCTCCCAAGTTTGAGCCATGGTTTATACCAGATACTATATAATCTATCTGGACATCCCCCAAAAGCCCTTTGAGTCCGAGTATTACACAATCAACAGGGGTGCCTGTAGAGGAAAAACCCAAAAAATCCCCATCCATATAGATTTCATTTACACGTAGAGGATGATTTAGGGTAATGGCATGACTTATAGAGCTTCTCTCTCCATCAGGGGCCACTACATATACACTTCCTATATTGGAAAATTCCTTCCTCAAGGATAGGATACCATCTGCGAATATACCATCGTCATTTGTAAGAAGTATTTTCATCGTTTCTCTCCTCTGTGCAGTAAATTGAGCTAAAGTCAGTACTTATGGTAGAAATCCTTAGTCTCTTCGGTATAAGGAGTATAAGAAGGCAAAGATATATGAGAACTTGCATTAATCTTTATGCGGTTTAAGATCTTAAAAGCTATTTCAAGAGCATTTATTCCCTCTTCTATACCTACTATAGGTTTTTCTCCGTTTTTTATACACTTCAAAAAGTGTTCAAGTTCAAGGCGAAGGGGTTCCTGCCACTTTATATCAATTTTTTCTATTTTCGAGCCATTACTTCCATTCTTTTTTCCATTTGAGTTGGTATATGTATATAGTTCCTGTGTAAGATAATCGAGAGATATGTATTTATTGTTCTCTATTATCCCAAGCTTTCTTATCTTTTTAGGAGATACTCTGCTTGCAACAATATTTGCTATTACACCATTTGAAAATACTATATGTGCTGTAGCTATATCTTCTTTATCTGAAAGCACAGACCTACCAAATGCCTCTATAGATGTAATATCTGCATCCACAATAGATGTCACAATATCTATATCATGTATCATAAGGTCCAATACTACGCCTACATCTATGACTCGATAATTAAAAGGCCCCAATCTATGGGATTCTATATACAAGGGTTCTTTTACTATCCCCCTTAGCGCCAAAAAAGCAGAATTAAATCGCTCTATATGGCCTACCTGTAGGGTTACACTATTGGCATGAGCAGCTTTTATAAGCTGTTTTGCCTCAGTAAGTGTAGAGGTTACTGGTTTTTCAATTAAGACATTTATACCTCTTTCTATAAAATCAAGGGCTACCTTGTGATGAAGAGATGTAGGGACCACTATACTAACTGCATCAACTTTATCAAAAAGGTCTCCATAGTAAACATAAGGAGTAGTATGGTACTTATGTGCAATCTCCCTTGCTCTTTTCTCATTTATATCTACTACCCCAACAAGCTCTACCTTTGGAAGCTCAGCATAGATCCTTGCATGATGTTGGCCTAAATTTCCTACACCTACAACCCCTACTCTAACCTTTCTCAAATTAATCCTCCAGGCATCTCTGTATAAAAATATAAAAATAATCGGGGCGAGAGGATTTGAACCTCCGACCACCTGAACCCCATTCAGGTGCGCTATCCAGACTGCGCTACGCCCCGTTTCCTTTTATATTATAACTTATTTTCAAAAAAAGTAAAGTGTTTTTTACTTATAGTTTTCAATTTCTTCCTTTACCCTATTTACAAAATCCCCCAGATTAAAGGCTCCAAGGTCTCCTTCGCCTTTTTTTCTCACAGATATAGTATTGGCTTCTTCTTCTCTGTCTCCAATTATAATCATATACGGAACACGTGCAAGCTCTGCATCTCTTATCTTTGCCCCTATCTTTTCATTCTCAATCTTTATTGTTGCTCTAAATCTCTCTGCCAAGAGCCTGTCCAATACCTTCTGTGCATATTCATTGTTTCTTGTAGTAACGGGGAGAATTCTTATTTGCTCTGGTGCAAGCCAAACAGGAAATATCCCTGCATAATGCTCTATAAGTATACCCATAAATCTCTCTATACTTCCATATATAGTCCTATGAAGCATAACGGGTCTTACCTTTTCCCCTTTTTCATTTATATATGTAAGGTCAAATCTCTCAGGCATCATAAAGTCAAGCTGTATTGTACCACACTGCCATGTCCTGCCAATAGAGTCCTTTAGATGAAAATCTATCTTTGGACCGTAAAATGCCCCATCACCCTCATTTATCTTATACTCCTTACCAAGGTCCTCGAGGGCCTCCCTTAAGGCATTTGTTGCACGCTCCCATATCTCATCAGAACCCATAGCATTTTCTGGCTTTGTGCTTAACTCCACATGATAATCAAAACCAAATATATTGTAAATCTTATCTGCAAGGGTAATTACCCCTTTAATCTCATCCTTTATCTGATCTGGTGTCATGTATATATGGGCATCATCCTGATTAAACGCCCTTACCCTCATAAGACCGTGTAATACACCAGATAGCTCATGTCTATGAACCAGTCCAATCTCTGCCATCCTTATAGGAAGTTCTCTATAGCTATGTAGACTACTTTTGTAAACAAGCATACCACCAGGGCAGTTCATAGGTTTTATTGCATATTCTTTTCC
>JALVIU010000351.1 GCA_027028665.1 Candidatus Atribacteria bacterium
TAAAGTTGATGTAGTATCAGATATTATGACGCTCACAGCTCAGAGGCAAAAACTTGTAAATATGGTACCCTTCATAGAAAATACAGAGATATTTTTTGGGAGAAGAGATTTGCATGTAAGAAAATATAAAGATCTAAAAGGACTAAGGATATTTACATATGAAGGTATGAGCTTTTACAATATAATAAAACAAGGCTTAAAGAGAAAGGGGATACCGTATGTAATTAACTATGTGGATATTAATAATGATACTGGAGAATTAAACTATATTGGAGAAAAAAAGAACGTAAATAGTGATGAGGTAGAGCTCCTTGTTGTACCTTCAAACAGGGTAATACGTAAATTTGCTTCCTATCATCAGATCCTTTTGGAACATGCCGATATATCTTTGCAAGATTCATTCTCCTTTTTCTTACACTACTATGAAAACTCTTGTTTTAGAGATGGACTAAAGCCCCTTTTCCCTTCAGGAGAAAAGGTTGGATATCTCTCTTTTTGTACATCCTACAAAACACCTAAGCTTAATGAGAGATTAAAGGAGTTTATGGAAAGCTTTAGAAAAAGCAGAGAATTTGATAATCTGATAGAAAGGTATATGGGCATATCTTATAAAGAATACAAAGATTTATTATACATGGAGGAAAAATAATATTTGAAATTTGAAACCAGGTTATTTAGGACATTTTTTAGTTACACATTCTTAGCTATATTATTAACCTCTGTTATTCTATTGGTATTTTTATACAATAATTACTTAAACATTGAGAAAAAAAATTTATTCCTTATAAACATTCTTTTGCAGGATCGTATAGCTAATTTGCTAAAGGATTTTGATAGGATTATAGGGGAGATTAATAAAAGCAGGGATCTGCAATATTTTTTTGATGAAGACAGAATCACCTCTTTTTTTGCAAAAAAGGGTTTATTAACCACCTTCCGCAATATTGTAAAGACAAACCCATATATCTTTGAGATTCGCATCCAGAAAAGGGAAAACATACTACTTTCTTCAAGTTATAACCCCTTAGATATAGATCTGGATAAAGAAATATATAAAGATGAAAAGACCTTATATAGAATACTCAAATGGAATATCCCCTACGAGAATGCAAAATTGATTATTATTGTAAATGTGGGCAAGGTTTTATTTGATTTCGATGCTATTCTTCTAAAGGAAGATGTTTCCTATATACTTGGGGATACAGCCCTGTTTTTTGATAAAAATGGAGCCATTCACTTTTATCCAATTTTATATAAAAAGGGAAGTAATATAGTTACCATTAATAATTCCAAATACCTCTTACCAAACCTCAAAACTCAATATCTTGTAAAAGTGGCCCTTTCTATGATGGATATATATAAAAATCTAAAAACTGCAGTAGTACTTATGCTACTATTTATATCCATTATAGGCCTTATATTCTATTTTATAACGAAAAGGACCTCTCTCTTTTTTGCAGAACCTATAAGAAAATTGTCAGATATGCTGCTTTCTGTTCAGAAGGGTGAGTTTAAAAAATGCACATGTGGATTTAGATCCATATATGAAGTAACAGTACTTATTGATTCATTTAATCTCATGGTGGACAGTATCAGAGAGTTTACCCAGAATCTTGAAAATATGGTAGAGGAGAGAACAGCGATTATAGAAAAACAGAAAGAGGCCCTGGAGATATTAAACGAAAAATTGGAAAAATTATCCATAACTGATAATCTAACAGGTGTATATAATAGAAGATATCTTGATGATAGACTCTCTTATGATTTTGAAATCGCAAAAAGAAATAAACTTTTCATAACACTTGCAATAATTGATATAGATAAGTTCAAAAGTATAAATGATACCTATGGACATCTATTTGGAGATATTGTAATAAAAGAGGTTGCAGAGGCAATAAAACACTCTTTTAGGAGAAAGACAGATAAGATATTTCGCTATGGTGGTGATGAGTTTATAGTTTATACTGTGTATTCTGAATATAGAAAAGATGAATTTCTATCCATCCTTGAAGACCTAAGAAAGCATATAGCTGAGAGGGATTTTTTATATGAAGAAAAGGGAAAGAGGGAAAATGTAAATATATCTATAAGTATAGGGGTATCTTTTATTAAAGTGGATAGGAGTCAGGATATAAGGGATATACTAAGTAAAGCAGATGAAATGCTTTATAAATCAAAAGAATCTGGAAGAGATCAGATGATGGTCTGGGATAATTTATAAATAAAGGATGAAAAACATGAATACCTTGAAAATAACTATATATGATGGCGTAGAGGAAATAGGCGGAAATAAGATCCTTATAGAGGGGGATGATGGTCCTTTTATACTGGATTTTGGGTTTAATTTTAAGAGGTGGGGAGATTATTTTGAGGAGTTTTTAAACCCAAGGACAAGTGAAATCTTAAATGACCTTTTATATCTTGGAATTATTCCACCCCTTGAGATATACAGGGAAGACCTCTATAATCCATGGGTAAAGGAGAGGTTTAACCTCCGCAAGATAGAAAGGCCGCATTTTGTATTCATAAGTCATCCACATGTGGATCACTATGGGATGTTTGGCCTTTTGCACAAAGAGATCCCTATACTTTCATCTCCAGAAACAATGGCCCTTATCCTTGCATCACAGGAGGT
>JALVIU010000352.1 GCA_027028665.1 Candidatus Atribacteria bacterium
CTCTATTATGTTATCTTCTGTTTTTGCAATTACATCAAAGGGTTCGGCAACCCTTTTTATTCCTTGATGATGATAGCTATTTACCTCTATATCCTTCTTATGGAAGACCTTTTCCAAGAATGAATTTCCCTTTATCTGAACTGTATGGTTTTTATTGTAGGTGTGTTTGGGGAGATCCTGGTATAGGGTCCCTCCATAGGCTACATTTATGATTTGAATCCCTCTGCAAATACCTAATACAGGGATACCCTTTTTCACAGATTTTTTCAATACACTAATCTCAAAATCATCCCTTTCTAAATCTATATCTTTTGTAGGAGGCTCTTTTTCTTCTTTGTAGAGAGAGGGAAGTATGTCTCCACCTCCTGTGAGTAAAACTCCCTGGGAGATCTCTATGAGCTCGTCTATAATATCTTTATATGAAGGGTCTGATAAAAGAGGTATTCCTCCTGCTTTTTTTATAGCAGTAATATAGAAATGATTACATGTAAGGGATATATTTTTGTCCTTTTTTGTCTCTGGACATGTAAGAAGGATTTTAGGTCTTTTCATTCCTACCCCCTTGTGTTTTTTAAGGATTATATATTTAATCTTATTCTAACACAAGGGGGTAGCCTTAATTTTTTAAAATTTCAATTCAGCTATTGCCTCTTTTATCTTTTCCTCTGGATATTCATAGTCTTTTAGTTGACCTGCAAGATACTTTTCATAACTTGAAAGGTCGAAAAATCCGTGTCCTGAGAAATTGAAGAGGATGGTCTTTTCCTCTCCTGTTTCTTTACATTTTAATGCCTCATCGATTGCTGCCCTGATTGCATGATTTGTCTCAGGTGCAGGGAGTATGCCTTCTGTTTTTGCAAATATTACCCCTGCTTCAAACGCAGCATTTTGATGATATGCCACTGCATCTATAATACCTTCTTTATGCAGTAGGCTTACAATAGGTGCCATACCGTGATATCTCAATCCCCCTGCATGGATTGTAGGTGGAATAAATGTATGACCTAAAGTAAACATCTTCATAATTGGAGTCATACCTGCGGTATCTCCATAATCATATCTGTATAGACCCTTTGTAAGGGTGGGGCAGGATGTAGGCTCTACAGCTATAATATCTATATCTTTTCCATCTAACTTGTCTTTTACAAATGGGAAGGAAAGGCCTGCAAAGTTACTTCCTCCACCTACACATCCTATGACTACATCGGGATAGTCTCCTGCCTTTTCAAGCTGTTTTTTTGCTTCAAGTCCAATAACTGTCTGATGTAATAGTACATGGTTTAATACACTACCAAGTGCATAGTTTGAATCCTTCCTTCCTGCCGCATCCTCTACTGCTTCACTTATTGCTATCCCGAGGCTCCCTGGAGAATCTGGATCCTTTTCCAGTATTTTTCTTCCGCTTTCTGTCCTTTCTGATGGGCTTGGATATATCTCTGCACCCCATGTGTTTATAAGGATCTTTCTGTATGGTTTTTGTTCATAACTTACCTTTACCATATATACGGTGCACTCCATGCCGAAAAGACTGCTTGCAAAGGAGAGTGCGCTTCCCCATTGGCCTGCCCCTGTTTCTGTAACCAATCTCTTTACACCAGCCTGTTTATTGTAGTATGCCTGAGCCACAGCGGTATTGGGTTTATGACTTCCAGGAGGGCTTACGCTTTCATTTTTATAGTATATCTTTGCAGGAGTGCCCAGATACTTTTCTAAGTTCCTTGCCCTTACAAGAGGTGTAGGTCTCCAGAGGCTGTATACCTCAAGTACCTCTTCAGGTATATCAATATAGGGTTTATCACTGAATTCCTGCTCTATTAATGCATCGGGAAAGATAGGTTGTAAGTCTTCAGGCTTTACTATCTTTTTTGTTACAGGATTTAGTGGTGGTTCAAGTGGTTTTGGTAGATCTGGTAGTATATTATACCATCTCTTTGGCATATCTACCTGTGATAAGTTAATGATCTTCTCTTTCATACTCATGATTAAACCTCCTTTTGATTTTGATATAAAATAAAAACCCCTTCTCATCCCATATAGAGACGAGAAGGGGTTAATCTCGCGGTACCACTCTATTTCATAATCAAATAGATTATGCCCTCATTTCTTCAGATGCAGATAACATCCTATCCCTGTAACGGGAGAACCCGTTATCCTCTACTTTCTTTCAAGGATAATTACTTGAGCCCATTTCACTAAGTAAAAGGTTACCAGACTCTCACCTTATACCTGGCTCTCTGAAACCTTTCCACTTAGTTACTTTACTCAAGTTAAACAGATTTCTATATGATGTTAAGCGAAGTATATCACAAAAATTTTTAAAAGTCAATATGATAAAGAAGGATAGTTATGGATTTTTTATTCCTTTTGTGATAGAATATCAAAAAGTATCTTTTTCAGGAGGTTGTAGATGCCCATTCAAATTGAAGAATTTTATAGCCCTACAAAGATAGGTGAGGCACTTTCTCTTATTTCCTCAGAAGATGCCCGTATCCTTGCAGGTTCTACCGCTTTAGGTAAATTAAAAAATCTGAAAGTAAAAAGATTGGTAAATATTATGAAGCTTCCCCTTTCTTATGTAAAAGAGGATGAGAAGTATGTATATATAGGGGCTACCACGACTATTGAGGAGGTATT
>JALVIU010000353.1 GCA_027028665.1 Candidatus Atribacteria bacterium
TAAAAAAAAGGGCAATGATAGGATTAGATGTACAGGGTTTTGTGAGGGTAAAAAGAGGAGATGAACTTGTATACGAAGATTGGAAAGAGAAGTTTGAAATTCTACCACTTGTGGATTTTTTGAAGGCCGACCTCAAAGAAGCAGAGATCTTAACAGGCACAGACGACCCCTTAAAAGCAAGTAAAATATTTAATAGGTGGGGTGCAAAGGAAGTTATTATAACTCGAGCAGAAGGAGTATCTGTATATGTAAATAATAATTATTTCGAATTTCCTTTTACTCCTTCGAAAATTATAGGTCGTACTGGCAGGGGAGATACGTGTATGGCTGCATATATTGGGATGAGACTTGATTATTCTCCAGAAAGGTCTTTAGAATTTGCTGCAAAATTGACTTCTAGAAAGCTTGAGATGGAGGGGCCATTTAATGAGGATATCAATTTTTAGGAGGTCACTATGAAGATTTCTTTTTATGGTGCTACACGAGAAGTAACGGGTTCTAATTATTTACTTGAAAATGGAGACTTAAAATTTTTAGTAGATTGTGGTATATTTCAGGGAGAATTAGAAGATCATAATCAATACTTTTATTATAACCCTGCAGAGATTGATTTTGTAATACTTACACATGCCCACCTTGATCATTCAGGTAGGATTCCCTTATTGATAAAGAAGGGATTTAAAGGAAAAATCTTCCTTACATCCTCCACTGCAGAACTCACCCATATTCTATGGATGGATTCTGTAAAATTAATGAGAGAGGACGTTGAAAGGATAAATAAAAAAAGGAAAAGGTCAGGAAAAAAAGAAATTGAGCCCCTATTTACTGAAAAAGAAGTAGAAATTGCAGAAGGACTTTTTGTTCCAATATCATATGATGATATGATAACAGAGAAAAATGTAAGATTTAGATTTCGCGATGCAGGACATATACTTGGTTCTTCCTCGGTGGAAATCTGGGAAAATAATACAAAGATAGTATTTTCTGGAGATATAGGGCAAAAAGATAATGTAATAGAAGGGGTTCATTCTTTTATAGAAGATAGTGATTATGTAGTGGTAGAATCTACCTATGGAGATAGACTTCATAAATCTTTAGAGGATACAAGGAAAGAATTTAGAGAGGTTATTATAGATGCTGTTAGAAGCAGAGGGAAAATTCTTATTCCTTCTTTTGTTGTAGATAGGGCACAAAGAATTATTTATGAACTATTCTTATTGAGAGAGGAAGGAGTTTTGCCTAAAAATTTACCAATATTTTTTGATAGCCCTATGGGAGAAAAGGTTACCGATGTGTATAAAAAGTATGAGGCCTTATTAGGAGGAGAAATAATAAAATTTTATAAGGATGGAATTAATCCATTGAATTTTCCTAATTTAAAATATATATCTACACCTGAAGATTCAAAAAAATTAAACGAAGTAGACCATGCTATAATAATTGCAGGAAGTGGAATGTGTACAGGTGGAAGAATTCTACATCATATAAAACATAATATATGGAAAGATAATACACATATTATTTTTGTGGGTTACCAAGGCCGAAAAACTTTAGGAAGAGCAATAGTAGAAGGGGCAAAAAGGATTAGTCTATTTGGAGAAAGTATACATGTAAATGCAAAAATTCATACCTTAAATGGATTTTCGTCTCATGCAGATTATAAAGATCTTTTAGATTGGGTGCTAAACTTTAAGTCAAATCCTTTTATTTTTATAACTCATGGTGAAGAGGAATCAGCATTAAATTTTGCAAAGAGATTAGAATCTTATGGCAAAGAGACATATGTGCCAGAATTAGGAGAAAGTGCAGATTTAAAGAAGAGAAGGATCTTACCATTTAAAGCTTTACCAGAAAAAGACTTAAGTATAAGGTTTAATGGATTATTGGATAGAATATCAGAAAATTTAAATGTAATTAAAGAAAAGAAAGAAATAAGTGAAGGAGATATCGCTGTTCTAGAGTCTATAGAATTTTTACTCAAAAAGAAGTTTGAATTGGAGGAATAAAATGGCCATGGAGTATGTAGAAATTGTAAAAAAAGATGGCAAGAGATTACGGGGTTTTCATCATGATGCATTATCTGACTCTACTGTGCTTATGTTTCATGGATTTACAGGATCTCAACCGGGTCCTCATTTTATTTTTCATAAACTTTCCAAAAGGCTGGAGAGTATAAATATAAGTTCTTTGAGATTTGATTTTTTAGGTTCTGGCGAAAGTGATGGAGAATTTGAAGATATGACTTTTTTAAAGGAAGTAGAAGATGCAGAGAGTATATTAGATTTTTCTATAAGATTAGGATATAAAAACATAGTACTTTTAGGTCTTAGTATGGGAGGTGCCGTAGCTTCTTATCTTTCAGGTAAAAGAGGAAGTGATCTTGAGGGAATAGTTTTATGGTCTGCGGTAGGGGATTTTTCGATTTTTTCACCTCAGTATGATAATGAAGAAACAAGAAATAATTTAAATAAATATGGAAAAATAGATATAGGTGGCCTCTATTTGGGAAGGAATTTTATTGAGGAGATAAAAGATATTAGTGTATACGACAAAATTGAAAGATTTAAGGGGGGAGTTCTTATAATACATGGGGATAAAGATGATGTAGTAC
>JALVIU010000354.1 GCA_027028665.1 Candidatus Atribacteria bacterium
CTGCAGATCTTACCATTGTGGATGGAACCACAGCAATGGAAGGGGTAGGACCTTCACACGGACACCTAAGGCCACTAAATAGAATCATATGGGGAACAGATCCCATAGCTATAGATACTGTCGTATCAAAGATGATGGGTATACCATATGAAACGGTAGATACTATAGTGATAGGTCATAAAATAGGTTTGGGAGAGATCGAACCCGAGGTCGAGGGAGATTTTTTTATAATACCAGATTTTAAGCTTCCATATAAAATAGCCAATCTAATACCTGAAAAGTTCAATAAATTTTTCAGCTTCGGGGCGCTAAAACCAAAGCTCTTGAAGGAAAAATGTATAAAGTGTGGAAATTGTCAGGAGGTATGTCCAAAAGGGGCAATTGTACTTAATCCTTACCCTCAGATAGCAAGAGAAAAATGTATATCATGTTATTCATGTATAGAGCATTGTCCTGTGGGGGCGCTTACGCTCCCCACAGTAGTAGAAGATTTTATAAGAGGTATAAAATATAAGCTTTCTAAATAAGTCTCAAGGTCTTTGCCACTTCTCTACCCTGAGGAGACAGATTTAAAGCACCAAAACTTATAGTTACTACATTATCTAGTTCTTCCTCCAGGATAGGAGTAAGGAGGGTAAGTTTTCCTTCTGCAAAGTTAAAATCTCTTATTATACCTAAGGATATAAGAAAATCATATTTATTTACAAGCCCTACCAAAAGGCCCTTAAACCATATGGAGGAAATAAGTATTCTATTTACAGAATTATCTGTATCATTTACCTTTTCTTCAGAGATAAGATAATCGCCCTCTGGAATCTTTTCTCCATATATGATTTTTTTCCCAAGATCATTTGAAATATTTTCCAGCTCTTCTTCAGACATCTTCTTCCCTGAACCATAAAAGGTACCCATTAAGGCATACTTGGATAAGTCAAAAACTATTTCTCTTGCATTTTCAAAGTATTTTCTAAATTTCTTTTCCCTATTATACTTCCTCTGTTTCATATCCTTAGGTTTTACCTTTTCAGAAGATGTAAATCTATAAAGTGTTATATTCTTTTTCTCGATAACCCTTAGGATGTGCTCAAGCTCATTATTGCGAGATAAGGCAATCACAGTAGCAGGTGCAATAAGCTCTACAATATATTCCTTAAGTACTCTTCCTCCTATTCCCTTCACCATTCCTGTGGTATCTATTACTATGATGTCAACACCATCTGATTTTGCTCTATCAATCATCTTCTTTATACCAACAATTATAGGTAGTAAGTGTCTTGTAGGAGTAATGGAGCCAACAAAGTATTTCTCCTCTGGCTCTACTTTGGAAAAGTCTTCAAGCTTTCCACTGAGTTTTGCATATCCAATAGTTGTAGGGACAGAGATATTCGATTGACCAATATCTGCATCTATATAGCCAACAATCTTTCCATGATGTACAAAATATTTAAGAAAAGAGACAGTCGT
Source organism: Candidatus Atribacteria bacterium (assembly GCA_027028665.1). Taxonomy (GTDB): domain Bacteria; phylum Atribacterota; class JALVIU01; order JALVIU01; family JALVIU01; genus JALVIU01. Next base: position 1,465 of record JALVIU010000354.1, read on the forward strand.
ATGAGTCTTTCCAGTATCTATTCCACCTAAAAACATAAGAGTCTGTGGTGTATCTTTAGAGATCCTTTCTGCTATTTCTATATAATCACTCCTTAATTCATAGCCTTTCTCAGTCATTTTGTCCTCCTTATCCCTGCCCGATGATATTTACACTCAATAGAATAATATATCATACAATTTTGAAAATGTCAAAGTTTAGAAAATGGGTGAAAATCTATCTAAGACCTACATTCTCAAAGTTATATATAAGATAAAAATTAATGTCCTACTATCCTTTTCCATCTATCCACAACCTTATCTATTGAAAAATCTTCTCCTCTATTTTTACCTCTTATACTATACTTTTTCATTAACCTTTTATTCAATACAACCCTTGGAATAAATTCTTTCCAAATCTTAATGTCTTCCAATGGCATAAGTACTCCATAATCTGAAAAGAGAGGGACCTTCCGGAAAGGATCTGGCGTTAGCCTTTTTGCAAGGATCTCAGAGGGACCAGAGGGGCAATCTGTGGATAAAACAAAAAGCCCAGATATGAGTGCCTCTATTACTACATTGGGAAGTCCCTCCCACAAAGATGTAAACAAAAACACAGAACTATGTGCAAGAAACTGAAAGGGATTATTCTGGATACCAAGGAAATAGACATCGTAATGGTTATTTATATCTTGTGTTTTATCCCAGATGGAGTAGGTCTTTAATCCAAGTTCTTTTGAGTAGTTCACAAGATGCTCTCTTAACTCTCCATCCCCTATTAGTATGAGATGTGCAAAAGGTAGTGTATTTTTTATCTCTTTGAATATTTTTAGTAAATTCCAATGGGCCTTTGCCTGGGTAAGCCTTCCCACTGTAATAAAAGATAAACTACTATGGGAAAATATATTTCTAAATTGTTTACTAAGTAATAGCTTCGATAATTTTTTTATTTTATTTATATTATACATATTTCGAATTACCTCAATTTTTTCATAAACTATGCCAAAATTCTGCGCCAGATCCTTCTTTGACCCATAAGCATTGGATATTATAAGATCAGCATGAAGATATAGAAATTTAATAAATATCTTTATAAAGCCTTTATTAACCTTAAATTCCTTTGATGGAAAGGTCCTTTCTGTAATCATAGCATGAATGCC
>JALVIU010000355.1 GCA_027028665.1 Candidatus Atribacteria bacterium
AGCTACTGTCCAGAAAGCTGCATATTGGGGAGTATAACCCTTTATTAAAAGAACTACTAATGAAGTAAGTGGTACTACAAAAAATAATGAGGTCTTGAGAGTTTCTATAGTTGATGGAATTTCCTCTAAAGAAAGTCCAGATTTTCCTTCTTTCAATGAATAAAAGTGAATGCCTATTCCTACGGAGTAAAAATAAAGTAGTGCGGGTATAGTTGCAGCGAGTGCAATTTTCAGATAAGGGGTCTGTATGAGTTCTGCCATGATAAATGCACCTGCTCCCATAATAGGTGGCATGATTTGTCCTCCAGATGATGCTGTTGCCTCAACAGCCCCTGCAAATGCCTTATCGTATCCAATTTTTTTCATCATAGGAATAGTAAATACACCTGTTGATGCCACATTGGCAGATGCACTTCCTGATATACTTCCAAATAGAGCACTTGAAATAACTGCTACCTTTGCAGGTCCTCCTATATATCTACCAGCTACCTTTAATGAAAACTTTATAAAACCTTCTCCACCCCCACTTACCACAAGCATTGCTCCCAGTATAACAAATATAGCTATAATATTTACAGATATGCCTACTATAATTCCCCATATACCGTTTGTAGTAAGATATAACATCCCTAGAATAGATGTGGGTTCAAATTTTACATGTCCAAAATATCCAGGAAGGAGATGTCCAAAAAAGGCATATAATAGGAAAAGTGTTGCAATGATAGGAAGTGCAGGCTTTACAGCACGTCTTGCTCCTTCCAGTACCATTATAATCATTATAATTGCAAGTATCTCTTGAAATTTGCCCTCCATTATGCCATATTGATATGTAATCTTTTCATAAAACAGGGTTATATAAATGGCAGATGAAAAACTTATAAGTGCAAATATTATATCTCTTATAAGTGTACTTTTTGTCTTTTTTGGAGGAAAATATAGGAATATTAAGGGAAGACTCAGGGCAATGTGAATACTTCTCTGAATAATATTAGGTATAAGTCCTGAAAATACAAGATAAAGATGAAATGCTACAAATATAAATGAAATTATATCTCGTATAAGTGGTATGTAGTCTTTGCTAGTATTTTTCATGATTTTGTCCTTAAGTGTGAAAGGGGATAAGCTTATCCCCTTTCTTTAAGAATCTGTTATTTTTTTGGAATAAGGTTTTCAGGAATCTTCATGCCAATTTCTTTATAGTATTTTATTGCACCTGGATGAAGCGGTGCACCCAATTTTACAATATCATTTATATTAAGCATCTTTCCAAAGGGGTGCATTTCTTCCATGATCTTTTTGTTTTCCCAGAAGGCCTTTGTAACTTTATATGCGATATCTTCAGGTAGGTCCGCTGTAGTGTATGTACCTACAGGATTGGAAAATGTCTTCACATCATAATCTACCCCTGGATAGATCCCTGCAGGAATAATAAATCTTGTAAATACAGGATATTTCTCTTTGAATTTTTTCCAGTCTTCATCATTTAAAGAGAGTAATCTTATCTTAACTGTTGCTGCCAGTTCTGTAATTGCAGGACTTGGAGGAGGAGAAGATGTGGCAAAGCCCACAACCTTTTTATTTTTCACTGCGTCTGTTGCCTCTTTTAAGGCAACTCTTACAATCTTTATATCATCAAGAATACCCAATGTCTTAAAGAGGTCTAATGTAATTGCCTCACCAGAGCTTCCAAGGCCTCCTGGTATAAAAGGCTTACCCTTAAGATCTGTAAATGTTTTTATTCCGCTATCATCTCTTACAACCCAGTGCATTACTATTCCTGGAATAGGCCATAATGCACGGATTTTTTCATATCCACCTTCTTTGAATTTACCCTGTTTGTTAAAGGCTTTTAGTATATTAGAAACTGTAGATGTGAATAGGTAGTTCTTTCTTGTTTTTGATGCCTTCACATTTGCAACAGAACCAAGACTCTCTTCAACTATTATATCAATATCCGGAGCTCCTGCCATAATGGCTTTTGCCATACCTACCGCAAATGCATAATAAGTAGATGCAGTATTTGCAGATTTAAGTGAAAGTCTCACTTTTGCAAAAGATACACCAGAGAATAATAACATTCCTACAAGTACTAAGCTAAGCACAAATAAAAATTTACTTTTTTTCATATATATACCTCCTTATAAATATTTTATATATAATAATGGATTTTTTTTTAGATGTCAAGGAAAATCGTTAAAAGGGTAAGACTACCCTTTTAACGATCCTGCAAGAAGACCTCTTAAGAAGTACCTTCCAAAGAATATATATATAAGAAGTGGTGGTATAGCTACGAGAAGTGCACCTGCCATCTGGATATTCCATTGCACTATATAACTTCCTGCAAGATTGTTAAGCGCAACTGTTACAGGTTGTACAGAAGGATTTGGTGTAACTATGAGACCAAAGAGAAAATCATTCCAGATAGAAGTAAACTGCCATATCATGACAACAGCAAAGGCTGGCATAGATAGTGGAAGGAGTATATCTTTGTATATACCTAAGAAATTTGCCCCATCTATTTTACCTGCTTCGATCAATTCTTTAGGGACTCCTTGATAGTAATTTAAAAATATAAGACTTGTTATAGG
>JALVIU010000356.1 GCA_027028665.1 Candidatus Atribacteria bacterium
GTATTAAGGTGTAGATTCTTAAGTATATTTCGTGTCTTTATATATTCTTCGTTAAATGCTAATTTCTTTTTCATCCATGTGGGAAAAGGTCTTCTCAATGTGTATCCTCCTCAAACTTTATATTAAATACTTCACCAAATTTCTCTACAACAGTCTTTTTTACAAGGTCCATATCTACCTTATGACCTAAAACCTCTTTCATAGAGGTTACACCTTTTCCCTCAAGGCCACAGGGTACTATATAGGAAAAAGGTGTGAGGTCATTATTTACATTTAGTGCAAACCCGTGAAAGGTAATCCACTTCCTAATAGCAAGTCCCAATGCTGCAATCTTTTTATTTCCAATCCATACACCAGGGAAACCCTCAAGTATTCCTGCCTCTATACCAAACTCAGAAAGTGCCCTGATAAGTGCATCCTCATATTTCCTTACTGTTTGCGAAACCTTTTTACCATATAGGGTCAGATTAAATATGGGGTATCCAACAAGCTGGCCAGGGCCATGATAAGTAATATCACCACCCCGGGTAGTTCTATGGAACTCTACCCCTTTTTTTCTTAACTCCTCTTCACTTAATAAAAGATGGCTTACATCCCCTGCCTTTCCCAGGGTAATTACAGGAGGGTGTTCTACCAATAGTATGGTATCTGGTATTTCATCATTGAGTCTTTTCTCAAAGTACTCAAGTTGTACATTGTATGCCTTCTCATACTCCATAAGACCCAGATCCACAACTCTTCCTGGAAACATAGATCATACTCCTTCCTTTAGCGTATCTCTAAATATCCTATAGGCACTATCACCATAAAGCACAAATACCACCCTTTCAACAGATGTATCTGGATGCTCTTTTTCATATCTTTTTACCTCTTCATACATTATCTTTGCACATCTGTCAAGGGGAAATCCTCCTACTCCTGTGCCAAGTGCAGGAAAGGCGATAGACTTTACCCCAAGCTCATCTGCAACCTTCATAGAGTTGTATGTAGCCTTTCTTATAAGGTCCTCATCTGTACGAAGATCCTGGCCCATAACGGCTGCATGTATTACATATTTAGCAGGTAGATTATATCCACTGGTAGCCACAGCCTCTCCTACAGGGATAGGACCTTTTGACATAGCCTCTTTTTCGATCTCTATACCACCTCGCCTCTTAAGTGCACCTGCAACACCTGCACCCATCCACAAGTGGTTATTTGCTGCATTTACAACAGCATCTGTATCCATAAGAGATATATCACCATTTACAATATCTACCTTCATGGACTATACCCTCCTTACCTATCACTTATTTAAAACCGAAGATCTTTATATATTTTACCACTACTTCACAATCTTGATCCACTTATCCTTATATTTAAATATTACCTTTCCAAGGGAGAGTATATCCTTTAGGGATTCATCCTCTTTTATGAGGTCAAAGTATTTCTCTGATGCTATCTTTATAGAAGTTGTAGGTTCATTATTGTATCCCTCTTCTATCCAGTAATCATCCTTCTTTATAAACAATCTACCTCTTATACTCTTTGTAGTTTCCTCTGTAATGTTGTCCTCTTCCTGTGCCTGAGTAACTGCATTCTGAAGTGTCTGTTCATAGGCTACTGCTTTTCTCTTCTGAGGCATTGGTGCTGCAGAATATACAACCCCTGGTTGTGGTAAGATATCCTGAGCTTCCTTATCCTTTACAAAGTATGAGGTATATGGTGTAACGATACCATATCTCTTACTGAGTGATATGATTGTATCTACAATTTCCTCCTTTTCTCCATTTAGTCTTATCTCTTCAAGCAGATATCCTATCTTACGGGATGCCCATAGGTGTGGGATGAAGTTGTTTAATTTATTTGGTGATAGATTAAATGTAAAGGTGTACAATTTATTCCCGTCCTGTGTATCACCTTTTAGGGTGATCTCTATATTAGCATTATCTTTATCTATCTCATCTTTTTCGTATCTTCCAAGGATTATGAGGTTTTGTGCCCAGAAGAGGTCCTGTGTATCCCTTGGATATATATCATAGAAGATATCAGGATAGGTAATCTCTATATTACTAAGTACAGGGCTTTCTATCTTTGCATAAAAAGAGGATATGGCAGTCTCTATATCCTTTTCAAGGATAAATTCACCCTGTCCCCTACCTTTTCTAAATAGTCTTGTAAGAAATTCTAAGTTTACATCATCCCCTATACCAAATACAAAGAGTCTTTTATCCTTTATGTTTTGTCTTACCATCTCTTCAATCTCTACTTCATTTGTATTACCTACTGTGGGCATACCATCTGTTAGAAAGATGATGTAGTGCGCAACACCTTCCCTCATATCAACAGATAGTGCCTTTGATAGTGCACTATAGATATCTGTACCACCCGATGCATTTATACCCTTTATCTTACTTATCAATTTATTTATCTCTTCCCTGTTATCCCCTTTTACCCATTTTGAGTTTAGCGCCCTTACTGTGGTTGAGAAGGAGATGATCTTTAGCCTATCATTTTTTTTCAATCTCTTTACGATAAATGTAAGTGCCTCTTTTGCCTGTTCTATCTTATTACCTGTCATACTTCCTGATTTATCAAGGACTATTA
>JALVIU010000357.1 GCA_027028665.1 Candidatus Atribacteria bacterium
AAATTCTTCATAAGGGAGCTCGGGAATCTGGGAAAGCCTCTTCTCTATTCGAACACGACGCTCCTTCATCATAGAGTGCTCCTCCCACATGATGGCAGGTGGCTCCTCCACTCCATACTTCTCAAGTACAGGAAAGAGTGTATTTTCCTGTCTTACATCATGATTCTCTGAGGCCCTTAATTTTTCCATAATTTCTTTTAGTTTATCTATTAGGTCTTTTGCATCTTCATATCCTTTTCTCTTTTCAAGTTCCCGTGAGATCTCAAGTCCCTGTTCAAACCAGAAAAGCATTGCATCATGGTCTTTTATAAGCCTCCATAGAGGGTGGTCTTTGGATACCTTTCTTCTTGAAGAAGAAAGCTCTTCCTTAAAGAGTTCCATATGCACATCGCATGCCTTCATAAGATCGCTCATGCTATAACCTTCCTGGGTAAGCTCTGCCTCAGCTGCTGCAATAAGAAGGGGATTGGCCTTTGATATAAGGTCTTTAAACTCCTCTTTTACTTTTTCAACATCCTCACCTTCCTCAAATAGGCGTTTCATAAGAAATTTTATTTTTTCCTTTATGGTTGTAAGTTCATTTATTGACTCCTCCCACCTCTTTGCAGCCTCTGGATTGAGCTTTTTTGCCCCTTCTTCTATTAAAGATAAAAGCTCATCTATTGGCACTTTCGTTCTTTTTGCCATTTTGGATAAAGTGACATGTGGGGCCATAATCTGAACTATGAGGGGATTTTTTAGTGCTTTAAATCTTGGATTTTTTTCCACCAAAAAATCTATAATACCTGGGTTTTCCTTTAAAACCTGGGAAAGTTTTGTATTCTTCTTATACATATAAGCACCTCTTTACAAAATCTACTATTTTAGTAGAATTTTAACATAAATCAATTGCCGTGTCAAGTGCTATATAAAGTTTTATACTTCTATATTGCTAAAAATATTTACAAAATAATAAAAAGCTTCTTATTGAAACTTAAAAAAAGATATTTTCGTATTTAATAGTGAGATGGAAGTACTTTAATAATAAGGGGGGAATAATATGAAAAGGATAATTTTTACTATATTTTTTCTCTTGCTTATATTAAATCTTATTGGTGCAGAGTGTAATGTTACTCTGCCACCAGATATAACTCCTACAGAGACAGCTACACCAACACCCACATCTACCCCATGCATAGGCTGTGTTACACCTCCTACAGGTTTTACCGTATTTGGCTATGAAGACCCATCAGGCAATGATCCAGTAGCAGATGGATATATAAATGCAGAGGAAAAGACTACAGGATTCAAGGCATATGGTATAGCCCCTCAGGGGAGCACTGTAGAGATGCAGATTATATATAAAGGTATATATACAGTAAGTACAAGTAGAATAACAGTGGGTACATCTGGCAACTGGAATATTGAGATTACACAGGACAAATGGGGAGAAGATGGTTTTTATAAGATGGTATTTAAAAACAGCGAATACCCTGATACTAATATCGAGAAAGAGATTGCCCTTGATACCGAACCTCCTCGTATCACATCATCAGCGGGTTATGCAAGCTCTATAAGGGACTATGACCTTACAATCACTCAGGAGGCAGAACACATCTCATGTATGGTAGATGATGCAGGAGAGCTTGTTAGCTCATCGTGGGAAGTATATGTGAAGGCAGGAAGTGGCATAGTGATAGAACAAGACGGGGACCAGGTAGATACCCTAAATTTTCAGCAAGGTGATGTAACAAAAATAAAAGTTATCCCTGGTGTATTAGTTATAGTAGATAATAGTATATCCCATGATGAGACATTAAGATTTACCACAGAAGCCCCTACATGGGGGCCAGGATTCTTCTCTATAAACTTTTCTGAAGAGGTAAAGAGTTCAACAATTCCTCTGGAATCGCTATCTATATCTGATACCACTATGCCTGTCAATTCATGCACTATAACCCTTACGTATGCAGGAGATACCTATGCAGCGTTATACATAGTGGGTGGTGCAGAGGCAGTATTTAATACACCTGGCGCCTCTTATACTCAGTTTGTAAGATATGAGGCACCATCAGGTGCCACAGAGAATAAAGTGGGGTGGACCTATAATATTCGGATAACAAACATAGAGGATAAGGCAGGAAACAAGGCCACTGTAGAGTCAACAGGGACCATGGAAAAATACAGCATATGGCGTTAGATATAAAAAACTATTGTGGCATTATGGTAAAATAGGAGGGGGAAGAAAAAAACCTGGAGGAAAAATTATGAAGATGATGGGTATTGTAGGGCTACCCCTTGCAGGAAAGAAGACACTATTTAGGATATTAAGTAACGGGGGTAAAAATCTAATAAAAAGAAAATCTGGCGAAATCGCCATTGCCAAGGTGCATGATGAAAGGATAGATAAATTATCATCCATTTATGAGCCCAAGAGGACTATATATGCAGATATGGAATTCACTCTGGCACCTTCTCTAGAGAAGGACAAAAAGGGAAATCCCCTGGGAGAGCTTCAAAAGGTAGATGGGATCTTTATTGTAATAAGGGGTTTTTCCCTCTATCCAGGGGAAAAAGAGGATCCAAAGAAGGATTTTGATTATATAT
>JALVIU010000358.1 GCA_027028665.1 Candidatus Atribacteria bacterium
CCCTTATATCTTTTACACCAATCTCATCAAGCACACGAGGGAGATCATCTATGATCTCTTTATACCTCTTAGGACCATACATAATAGCAGCAGATAGCATCTGAACCAGTGTAGCACCTGCCATCATAAATTCCACTACATCTTCTGCCTTCTCTATGCCTCCTACACCGATTATAGGGATATTAACCGCCTTTGACACCTCATGTACTATCCTCAGTGCAAAGTGTTTTATTGCAGGGCCAGAAATCCATCCATACCCTGCACCAAGTCTTGATTTCCTCTTCTTTATATCTATGGATAGTGCAGGCCCTAAAGAATTTATAGCAACTATTCCATCTGCCCCTCCGTCCTCTGCAGCACGGGCAAAATCTTGAATATTTGGTGCATGAGGACTAAGCTTTATAAGCACAGGAAGTTTTGTAGATTCTCTTCCTGCCTTTGCAGCTTCATATACAGGTTTTGGATCAAATCCTGTGTAATGTGTAGATATCTCAAACATATCTGCAAAGGGCTCAAGTTTTGGAATAAGTGCCTTTATCTGTTCAGGTTTGTATCCTAAACTTACGATAATAGGAATATCCATATCTTTTTTTATCTCGGGCAAATACTCATCAATCCACTTCTCAGGGGGCTCTTCAGACCATAGTTCACAGTTTAAGAGTCCTACCTCTGTTTTTGCAATAACAGGTCTTTTTACTGTAGCGGCCTCTGTAGATATAGTTTTTAAAACCATGCCTCCTACTCCCATATCTTGAATCTTACGAGCCCACTTTGGATCCTGGGTCATAGGACCTGCAGCAGGGAGCACAGGATTTTTAAATATTTTTCCAAGAAATTCAACCTCTAACATATATACCTCCTAATTATTATTTCTCTATTCCCTTAATTCAATATCTTATTCCATAGATAGGAGGCGACCTTTTGTGCCTCTTTGTAAATCTCTACTTCATCTATACCTAAAACCTTTCCATTATCAACCCTTAACTTTCCTTCTATGAATACCTTATCCACCTTTAGCCTATCTGCCAGACCAAATATAAGATGACCTAAAAGATTTTCTCCATTTAATGGAGTTGGAGAACTATAGTCTAATACCACAAAATCTGCCTTATGACCTGGGGCTATCTTTCCATAGTTACCAGGGAAAAAGGTGTTAAGGAGTCTATAGTTATTAACCAAGAAAACTTTATAAAGATCGTCAAAACCAAATCTATTGAAGTCTCTTTCTGCATGTTTTTGTAAAAGCATCATTACCCTTAGATCATTTAATATATTGAAACCAAATCCATCATTTCCAAGGGCTACATTTATACCTTTTTCCAATAAATCTTTAATATGTGCAGTCCCTACAGCATTGTTCATATTCGATTGTGGGGCATGTGCAAAATACACACCTCTTTTTTTAATTATCTTTTTTTCTTCATTACTTAAATGCACACCATGTACTACGATTGTCTTTTCCCTCAATATGCCCAGGTCATCCAACCTCTTGATTGTCCTTTTTCCATACCTTTTTATAGCATCTACCTGGTCTTCTATACCCTCTGCTACATGTATATGAAATCCTATATCCCCAGGGATATTGTTTACCACATTCTTGAGGGTTTCATCTTTTAATGTAAAAGAGGCATGAAGGCCAATATGGGAAGAAAGAAGCGGATTATCCAGACCCTTTACATATTCCAGAAACTCAAAGGATTCCTCTTGAGCCAATCTGCTCTCTTCTTCTCCCCACCTATCAGAGATCTCATAACAGAGATCTACCCTTAGCCCCAAAGTATCCACCAGTGTTTCTTTTAAAATATTCAAACTACCCTTTATATATCCATAGCTTGCATGATGATCAATAAGGGCAGTAACACCACTTTTTAATGATTCTATGCCACCAATCAGTGCACTATAATATATACTATCCCTTTCTAATCCTTTGTCTAATTTCCACCAGAGGTCCCGGAGGATCTCATAAAAACTCCTCGGACGGATATCCAATGGTATACCCCTTGCAAGTGCACTATACATATGTGTATGAGCATTTACAAACCCTGGCAAGAGAAGTCTCCCATGAACATCTATGATATCCTCATCCTGTGGATGTGTACCCTCACCTATCTCCTTTATTTCATCACCTTCCACCTTTATCCAGCCGTTATGAATAAAACCTATATCACTATTTGTAAATATCTCTGCATTCTTAATAATCATTTACTTTCCCTCAACAAATCCAAAATTTTTACCGGGGTAAAAGGGGTACTTGTAAGCCTTATCCCACATGCATTAAATATGGCATTAGAAATAGCAGCAGGAGGTGCATCTACATTGATCTCACCTGCCCCCTTCATACCATATGGGTGTGTAGGTTCATATGTATCTACAAAAAGGGTTTCTATGTCTGGTAGGTCTCTGGCACCCGGAATATTGTATGTAGTAAAGTTTGCATTTAGGGCCTTACCATCTTTTAGTATAACCTCTTCTGTAAGTGCAGCACCTATCCCCTGTGCTACACCTCCCTCTACCTGTCCTTCAAGCACCTTTCTATTTAAGATCTTCCCTACATCAGTTGCAGATGCAT
>JALVIU010000359.1 GCA_027028665.1 Candidatus Atribacteria bacterium
AATAGAAGGTCGTGGCGTTTTCGTCTTTTCTTTTTTTATTAAAGGAGTAGGAGTAAACGACAACTTTTTAGGGGGGTTTATATTTTTTTTAGGAGTCTCTATTATAAGTTTCGTATCTTTGTCATTTGTCAGTCTTTTTACCCCTTTTTGAACAATCGCCCTTGTTACAGAAAAAACCAAAAACAATATAAGGACAACCCCAATAAAGATAATAATTGTCTCTTTAAGATTTTTCCTTTTTCCATGTACCTTTGACGCTCTCTTTTTACTCATGGTATTAGTTTATCATAGTAAAAAATAGAAATCAACTCAAAAAAGACAAAAATCTTTAAATTTTTTGAAAAAACTATGAAATTAATATACAATATTAAAGCTTTCTAAAAACTTCACAAATAAAGAATGGTGGGAAAATAACATCCTTTTAATATATATTAAGAGATACACAAACTCTAATCAAGTGTCAAATTAACACTACTATCCGATAGAAAATTTTGACACTTGATAGAAAATTTTGACATTTTTTAAGCTCTTATGCTATAATTTTTCTACTAAATATTATGCATTATCATTATATTTTATTTATCAAATATTAGAAAGGGGGAAAAAGAGCTATTATGATGACATTTATCCTTTATTTATTATTTACTTTTTTTGGTGGACTTGCAGGGTATGGACTTACACCTTTTCTCTATTATAAGTTTAACCTTGCTAAACATTATCCAGAGTCCTATGTAATGATTACTATTATTTTATTGGGCGCAGGAATAGGGTATCTTTTAGGCAGAATCTTTATTCATCTAATTATGAAGGTCATAAAAAGAGGGACTGAATCTGATATATCAGACATACTTCTCGGTACCGCAGGCCTCGTGATTGGACTTATAATTGGTAATCTCGTAGCATATCCCCTCTCCCTTATCCCCAAAATCGGAGGATATCTCCCCATCATTTTTACCGTGGCCATGGGCATGATTGGGATAGAGGTAGCAATGGGGAGGAGAGAGGAGTTTCACCTTAGATACCAGCTAAAGGAAAAAGGGGAAGATAAAGACAAGAAGTCAAAATTTTCACTTAGAAAGAAAAAAAAGTACTCCTCTCCTCCAAAAATCCTTGATAGCTCTGTTATAATTGATGGAAGAATTATTGATATACTAAAAACAGGATTTATAGAGGGAAATATTATTATACCTAAATTTATACTGGATGAAATACATAAACTCGCAGATTCTCAAGAGGACCTAAAGAGAAAGAGAGGAAAAAGAGGGCTTGAAATGATTGAAAAAATAAAAAAGGAGAATATTTCAAATGTACTTATTCCAGATATAGACTACAGAGACCTAAAGGATGCAGACGATAAACTCGTGAGATTCGCAATTGCCACAGGAGGAAAGATTGTAACAAATGATTACAATTTAAATAAAGTAGCACAAATACAAAATGTAGAGGTATTAAATATAAATGAGCTTACAAATGCTGTAAAAACATTGGTATTACCCGGAGAAGAACTCATTGTAAAGGTATTAAGAGAAGGGAAAGAAGGGGAACAGGGAATAGGATATCTAGAAGATGGTACAATGATAGTAGTAGAAAATGGAAAGAAATACATAGGGTACGAAATAAAAATAGAGGTAACAAGTTCTATTCAAACATCTGCAGGGAAGATGATATTTGGGAAGATAAAAGAGGTTATTAATGGAGCAAACAAAAAATAAAATAATTACTACATTTTTTGTTACATTAATTATATTAATCCTTTTAAGCTCAATTGGCTATGCATTTAGTCCTTGTGCTACATTTAAAGGAATAAAAAAGAATAAAATAGAGTACTACGAGGTGTTTATAGGAAACACCTTGATTCTTAGATTTAGAGATAAAGGTACATATGAAAGCCCTCTTATGAGAACAATGAATTTTATAGAAAAACTCAATAAGGTGTTTAAAGAAAATCCTGAAGTAAATCTCTATGATTTTAAATTTAATCTTAAAAAAAAGGAACTTACATACAAAAAAATTCCTCTAACAAAAATAACAAGAGAAGATATAAGATATAACAATACAGAGCTACTCGCATTGGGGCTCACATGGCTAAATAGACTAAGAATCGGTATTTTAAATACCAGAAATTATACACTTGGACACAAGACATTAGGGCTTGTCTCATGGTATGGTGGGAGATTTCATGGGAGAAAAACGGCATATGGAGAGATCTACAATAAATATGAACTCACAGCTGCATCTTTAAAATATCCATACAATACCTTACTTATAATTACAAATCCAAAGAATAAAAGGAAGGTGCTTATAAGGATTAATGATAAAGGACCATATAAAAAAGGTCGTGTTCTTGATCTATCAGAAGGGACTGCATATATATTGGGCATGAAAAGAGATGGGGTAAAAAGACTTATCATACAGGTCATAAAATTGCCAAAATAATTATGGAGGTATAAATGGATAAAAAGGTAAGAGTAAGATTTGCACCATCCCCTACAGGGTATATGCATATAGGAGGTGCAAGAACAACAATATTTAACTATCTATTTGCAAGACATCATGGTGGTAGTTT
>JALVIU010000360.1 GCA_027028665.1 Candidatus Atribacteria bacterium
GGTGTAGGAAAGGGGATTATGGCAAAAGAGTTTGCCATAGCCTTAAACTGTGATAGGGGGGATGATTTGTGTGGAAAAAAGATACAGGATAATATCCATCCTGATGTAAAGATTATAAAAGAGGAAAAGAATATCAAGATTTCACAGATAAAGGATATAGAGGAGGAAGTAAATTTATCACTCCTTGAAGGTTCTAAAAAGATAGTTATTATAGAAGATGCAGAGAGACTTACTCTGGAGGCTGCAAATGCCTTACTTAAGACCCTGGAAGAGCCTCCTGAAAATACGGTTTTTATCCTTACTGCATCATATCCTTCCCTTCTTCTTAAAACTGTTGTGTCCCGGGCACAGGTGGTGAAATTCTCCCTTCTATCATATCAAGATGTGGAGGCCATATGGCTTAGGCGACTTAGAAGAAGGACTCCCCTTCCCATATATGATGGTACCCTTCACTTTGTTAAGACCCTTTCACTTAGAAGTGAGCTTTTTAAACTGTTTTTATTTATTATAGATGATGAAGATAAAATCAAGATAGATGAGCTATTTGAATATGGAGACAGAAAAAGAAATGTGTTAAGGGAATTAAGATATGATATAATAAATATCTGGTCATCTTTTTTACACGATATATATATTGAAGAAGAAAATGATATAATAAATTTATATAAAAGAGAAGAGATAAGAGAATTTAAAGGAGATATTACTATAAATGTATACAAACTTTTAGAGACCCTTTCTTTTTTGGAGAGAGGTATGATCTATAACTTAAGTTTTAATACATGGTGGGAATATTTGATGCTTTCCACATATGATATATTGTTTGGAGGTTAGGAGTGGCTGAGATAGTAGGAGTAAGATTTAGACCAGAGGATAATATTGTATATTTTGATCCACAGGATATGAATTTTAAAATAGGGGATCTCTGTATAGCAGATAGCCAGTATGGAGAGGAAATTGGTAGGATAGTTACTTCTGTTCGTCATATAACTGCACATCTTGATGAGAAGTTTCCAAAGATAAAGAGAAAGGCATCTGCTGAGGATATCAAAAAGATGAAGCTCCTTGAAGAGAAGGAGAAAGAGGCCTTAGTTATTGCAAGAGAGAAGGCAAAGAAGCGAGAGCTTCCTATGAGAATTATAAAGGTAAGATATATGTTTGATAAAAGTAGAATAGTCTTTTATTTTGTGGCAGATAATAGGATAGATTTTAGAGAGCTTGTGAGAGATCTTGCTGCTATTTTTAAGACAAGGATTGAGATGAGGCAGGTAGGAGTGAGGGATGCTGCAAGGATTTTAGGCGGAATAGGAATGTGTGGTAGGGAAGTATGCTGTAGAACCTTTCTATTTGAATTTGAACCTATATCTTTACGTACTGCTAAGGAGCAAAATCTTTCACTTAACTCTGAAAAGATTACAGGCATCTGTGGAAGGCTTAAATGTTGTCTTGCGTTTGAGTATCCTTATTATAAGGAGCTCCTTGATCTTGTTCCTCCTTTGGGAACAAAAGTTAAAGTGAATGAGGAGGTGGAAGGAAAAGTCTCCGGTGTAAATATTTTTAATAGAAGTGTATATATCGACCTTTTAGAGGGTGGAAGAATAGAAATTCCGATAGAAGAACTTGAAGTGGCTGACAATGAAGGGGAGATTTGAAGGAATTAAGGTTTCTCAGAAGGAAACCGGTTATAGATTTACTCAAGACTCGATAATTTTGGCCAACTTTGTGGAATGTAATTTTAATATGCCTCTTATAGATCTTGGTACAGGTTCAGGAATTATTCCGTTGCTTATAGCAAAGAGATGTAAAGGGAAAAGACTTTTTGGTATAGAGATAAATAAAGAGCTTTTTAAGGTAGCAAAGAAAAATATAAAGTTAAATAATATGGAAGATAGAATAGAGATAGTATTGGGAGATTTAAAGAATATAAAGAATTTCTTTTTACCAGATACCTTTGAGGTAGTGGTAACAAATCCTCCATATTATGGGAGAAATGAAGGACTTATAAGTAAAGATCCGGAGAAAAAGATTGCAAAAGCAGAGTTTCTTTCTGATCTTTCATCAATATTTAAGACAGCTTTTTATCTTCTTAAGGAGAAAGGAAGTTTTTATTTTATATATCCTACAAAGAAATTGCAGAGCGTATTCCTTACGGCAAGAAGGTATCAATTTACCCCTAAAAAGATAAGATTTATACACTATAATATCAAAAGAGATGCAGAGCTTTTTCTTGTAAAAATGGGTAAAAGAACCAAGGAAGGACTCATTGTTGGACCACCTGTTATAATAGAGGAGAGAAAAGATTTGTAAATGAGTAAAAAATCTGGTATACTTTATATTTGTGGTACACCTATTGGAAACCTTAATGATATATCGATAAGGGTCCTGAAAATACTAAAGAATGTAGACTTTATAGTAAGTGAAGATACAAGATATACAAAGAGGCTTTTAAATTACTTTCATATAAATAAACCACTTATCGCTTATTTTGAGCATAGCAAAAAAAAGAGAGAGGATGATATTCTTGATCTTTTGATCTCAGGAAGAGATATTGCCCTTGTTTCATGTGCAG
>JALVIU010000361.1 GCA_027028665.1 Candidatus Atribacteria bacterium
AAAGCGTATCGATCCTGCTACGGGAAAGTTTAAGGTAGTAGATGTGAAGGTAATAAATTATGTACTTACACAGGATGGGAAGATTGAGATAGTATTTGAAGGCGAAAAGACACAAGATGATAAAAAGGCTACTAATAAAGACAAAAAAGATGGAAAAAATAACATAGAAAAAGGAAAAAAAGGTAATAAGGGTGAAGAGACAGAAGGGGTATTGAAGATCAGTGATGTAAACAAGAATAGCCCTATGGGTTTAGATAAAGAAAAAGCCATGACATATATATGTTCAAATGGGGAGACAAATGATGGCCTTGTCGCAAAGCTTACCCCTACAGAGAGTTTTCTCCATGTAAATTTTCACGAACAGCAACACCTAATTGCACGAAATATAGAGGCCTTTTTAAATGATGAAAAAGTATTTTTAGAATATATACGGCTATTTACAAGATTTGATCCTGCCACAGGAAAGCTCTATGTGGCAGGAGGTAGAGCAGTCACTATAAAGGGAAAGACTATTCATCTCCGAAACTTATCCCAAGTGCCTTGGCAGCCTTTACAAGCTCGCAATTATCAGGAACCTTCTTAAGTTTCTTTATTGCATCTTCAAGTCTTACACTTACAATATTTCTTCCCTTTAATGCAACCATGTATCCAAATTTTTCTTCCCATGCAATTCTCATAGCTTCTACCCCGAATCTTGTAGCAAGAACTCTATCATATGGAGAAGGGGATCCACCTCTTTGTAAATGGCCAAGGACAGTAACCCTTGTTTCAATATTGGATATCTCTTCTATCTTCTCTCCCAATACATTTCCTACTCCTCCGAGTCTTACAGGATCGGAACCTGTTTGTACCACCTTTTTTATCACAAGTTCTCCTTCTTTTTCTTTTGCCCCTTCTGCCACTACAATAATACTAAATCTTTTTCCTTCCCTTTCTCTTTCCTCGATCTTTTTTATAACATTTTCTATAGTATATGGTATCTCTGGAATAAGTATTACATCAGCTCCGCCTGCAACTCCTGATTCTAAAGCAATCCAACCCGCATATCTCCCCATGACTTCTATTATCATTACTCTATGATGAGATTCCGCAGTAGTGTGAAGTTTATCAATAGCAAATGTAGCAGTCTCTACTGCAGTATTAAATCCAAATGTTACATCTGTTTCCATAAGGTCATTATCAATGGTTTTGGGTACCCCTATTATAGGCAGGCCTAATTTGAAAAATTCGTATCCTATGGAAAGACTGCCATCTCCTCCAATTACAACAAGAGCATCAAATTTGTTTTTCTTAAAATTATTCACTACCCATGAGGAGAGGTCCTTGTATTCTACTTCTCCTCCTATGGTAAATGGAATTCTAAAGGGATTATCCCTATTTGTAGTTCCAAGAATTGTTCCACCTTTTGCAATTAGGCCTGAAATATCCTTTGGTTCGAGTTTTTTTATTCTATCTTCCATGAGCCCTTTGAATCCATCCAATACTCCATATACTTCTACATTATATTTATACATGGCAGATTTTGCTATTCCTCTGATAACTGCATTTAATCCAGGTGCATCCCCTCCACCTGTAAGTACTGCAATCCTTTTTATCATTTTTTATCCCTCCTATTTAAATTTTTTATTTATATTATAATTTATTATGCAAAAAATTTACTATCTTTTTTGCATATTTTTTTCCAAAACCTGGTATTTTTTCTATCTCTTCTGTTGATGCAGTATATAGATCATCGATACTTTTAAAGGCTTTAAGTAGTGCCTTTTTTTTCTTTTCTCCAATTCCTGGAATTTCATCTAATATTGACTGAGTAATTTTCTTTCCTCTCAGGATTTTGTGATATGTAATTGCAAATCTATGGGATTCATCTCTTATTCGTTGAAGAAGTTTTAGGGCAGGAGAGTCCTTAGGAAGCCTTATTGGCTCTCTTTGATGTAATGTATAGATCTCTTCTTCTTTTTTTGCAAGAGATATAATGGGAATTTGTATCCCTAAATCGGTAAGTGCCCTTTTTGCTGCATGTAGTTGCCCTGGACCCCCATCTATTAGTATAAGATCTGGAAACTGTTTTTTTTCTTTTTTCAATCTGTCATATCTTCTAAGTACTGTTTCATACATCATAGAGAAGTCATCAATCCCCTTTGTGTATCTTATTTTGAACCTCCGATAAGAGGATTTATCCGGGGCCCCATCTTTAAAACTCACCATGCTTGCAACTGAATCCTTTCCAAAAAGGGTAGATATATCAAATCCTTCGATTCTTCGGGGTAGTTTATCTAAATTTAGCGTATTCTTAAGATCTACCATGGCCTCTTCATTTTTTATCATCTCTTTTGCATCATGGAGTGTAAAGTTTTTTAGCACCTCTTTTGCATTTATATGTGCAAGTATCGTAAGCTCCCTTTCTTTTCCCCGTGCCACCTTTATGGCATCACCTCTTCCAATTACTTCCTTGATAAATAGGGGATCTATCTTATTTTTTATATCTTCCTTTTCTATAACGATCTTCTGTGGGATATCTTCTTTTCCTATATAATATTGAGTGAGGAATGATA
>JALVIU010000362.1 GCA_027028665.1 Candidatus Atribacteria bacterium
CCCAATCAGATTGCAGTGGAGGGTCATACAGATAATATACCTATTCATACAAAAGAATTTCCTTCAAATTGGGAGTTATCTGTGGCTCGTGCAACCAGGGTGGTAAGGTATTTTATAGAGGTAGGAAAAATCTCTCCTAAGAGATTAAGAGCAGCAGGGTATGGAGAGTATAGACCTCTTTACCCAAATGATACCCCTGAACATAGGGCATTAAATAGAAGGGTTGAGATTGTAATACTTGCAGGCAAGGAATAGGTATATGTGGAGGTGTAGATATGGCTGACGAAGAAAAACAGGAGGAAGTTCAAGAAGAAGAACCTAAAAAGAAAGGTGGTCTTGGAAAGTTTTTAATCATATTGATACTGGTGGTTATAATAGTTGCAGCAGGTACTTACTTCGTTGTTACAAAGTTTATTATAAAACCTCCACCTGGTACTCCAACCCCCAGTGTTACTATTGGACCTACTTTCGATCTTGAACCTTTTGTAGTAAATCTTGCAGATACAGACAGGAAAAGATATCTTAAGGTGGTAATGCAATTAGAACTTGAAAATGATAAAAAAGTATCGAAAAAATTAGAAAAAGAGTTAAAAGATAAACTTCCAGTAGTAAGGGATGCAATTATTACCTTACTTTCGTCAAAAAAGAGCAGTGATATATCTACTCCCCAGGGAAAGATAAAATTAAAAAAGGAGATAATAGACACACTTAATGCTAAATTGGTCTCTGGAAGAGTAGTTAATGTCTATTTTACTGAATTTGTAATTTCATAAATGGAGATAAAGTATGGGAGATGTTTTATCGCAACAAGAAATAGATATGCTTCTTTCTGCCCTCTCTTCAGGAGAGGTCTCTGCAGATGAAATAAAGGAAGAGCAAAAACAAGAAGATAAGGTAAAACCTTACGATTTTAAACATCCAAATCGTGTATCCAAGGACCAGTTACGTGTTATCCATATGATACAGGAGAATTTTGCTCGTGTATTTGGGACAACACTTTCTGGTTATTTGCGTACTATCGTAGAAATAGAAGTTGTATCTGTAGATCAAGTAAGTTATGGAGAATTTATAAGGTCTTTGCCAAGTCCTACAGTACTTGATATATTTAGTCTTCCTCCTCTTGAGGGTAGAGGAATCCTACAGCTGGATTTATCCATTGTATTTACTATGCTTGATAGATTATTGGGTGGACCTGGTGAGCCGATAAATAAAATAAGGGAACTTACAGATGTGGAAGAGGTGGTGTATAATAAGGTAGTAACCAGAGCTCTTAATGATTTTAAAGATGTGTGGGCCCATATAGTGGAGATGAATCCAAGGTTAGAAGGTAGAGAGTATAATCCACAATTTGCACAAATTGTTTCTCCTAATGAGATGACAGTGCTTATTACTTTTGAAGTAAAAATAGGTAAGGTTTCTGGGATAATGAATATTTGTATCCCTTATATCGTACTTGAACCTATAATACCAAAACTAAGTGCTCAGTATTGGTTTTCTACTGGAAAAAAGAGTAGTGCAAAGGATTTTGCTATAGTAAAAGAGAATATAAATTTTATAAGATTACCAGTTATAGTGTATCTGGGAAATGCAACCCTTACAGTAAGGGATTTATTGAATTTAAAAAGAGGAGATATTGTTAGATTGGATAACCCTGCGAACAGTGATTTATTAATAAAGGTAAATGGTGTACCTAAGTTTTATGCAAAACCTGGCCTTAAAGGGAAGAAAATAGCCCTTATGATTACATCTAAGACAGAAGAAGAGGGGGTGGCGGTATAATGGGAGAAGGACCACTCTCACAAGAAGAAATAGATGCTCTTTTAAAGCAAGCTGCAGAACAAGAAGGAACAGATGAAACTAAAGAGACTTCATCAGAAGCGCCTATTACTGAAGAGGAAGGTCCAGTAGATATAAATGATATTCCAGACGTAGAGGGCGTCCTTTCACAAATAGAAAAGGATGCGATTGGCGAGATTGGAAATATATCTATGGGTTCTGCTGCAACTGCTTTATCTTTACTTTTAAATAGAAAGGTAGATATTACGACTCCTCTGGTAAAAGTAGTGAGATATGAAGACCTAAAAAGGCAATATAGGATACCTTCTGTAATTGTAAAGATTGATTATACAGAGGGTTTAAAAGGAACTGCCCTCTTGATCTTAAATGAGAAAGATGCAGCAATCATTGCTGATCTTATGATGGGAGGAGATGGAAAAAACCCTACGGAAAAGTTAGATGAGCTTTATTTAAGTGCAGTAGGGGAGACGATGAATCAGATGATGGGTTCCGCTGCTACTTCTATGGCAACTATGCTTAAAAAATCCATAAATATTTCTCCTCCGCAGGTATACTATCTTGATCTTACCAAAACAGAAAGTGAAATACCTAGAATTACAGATGAACCTGTAGTAGTTCAAGTTGTATTTAGAATGAAAATAGAGGAATTAGTAGATACTATATTTAGTCAAGTTTTACCTGTAGATTTTGCAAAAAGTATGATAGAAAGTTTACTGGGTGGAGGAATGGAGGAGAGATCTCACTCACAAGAAACACA
>JALVIU010000363.1 GCA_027028665.1 Candidatus Atribacteria bacterium
GAGATCTCAAACCTTTCGATAAAACCACTATCTGTGAGGATTTTACCTCCAAACCCCCCCTCTTCTCCTGGTTGAAATACAAATATTACCTCACCTGCAAGGTTTTCCTTATTTTTTGCAAGTAAATGGGCAAGTCCCACAAGAGATGCAGTATGTATATCGTGTCCACATGCATGCATCACACCATCCACCTCTGATGCATAGGGAAGTCCTGTTTCTTCTTTTATGGGAAGTGCATCCATATCAGCCCTAAATGCCCTTACAGGCCCAGGGTTTGCACCAACTATACGGCCAATAACTGCCGTAGTATCTGCATAATGGGGATAAGTTTCTATACCCAAAGACTTAAGTTCTTCCTCTACAAGTCTTGCTGTTTCATATTCTTCCATTTTAAGCTCTGGGTGTTTATGTATTTTTCTTCTCACCTCCACTATATGTGGATATATATCTTCTATATCAGCCTTTATCTTATCTATCATCTTTGCCTCCAAAAATTTTTTTTATTTTAACATAGCAAGAGGCAAAAGTAAAGTATTTAAAGTAATACAGTTTTTTCAAAATATCTATGCTAAATACTACATAACAAAATAACAAACTTTTATAGGCAATAAATTTCCCAGGTGCCCGGTATACATCTCTCTATAAAAACATTTTCATATAGTTTATTTCGTCTTGCTATAGCCTGTGTTGTAACAATCGATACTGTTGTAGTAAAGAGCATCTGTCCCCCATAAATCTGCTAAAACCAAGTATTTCTTTTCATGATCCCTCATCTCCTGTCATCATTAAATTAGTAACATTGAAAATACCATTATATTTTTCTTCTATTAAAAAGAAACTTATAACATTAGAAATTAATCTCTTAATATTAACTATGATACAAAAATGTATATGGGTAAAAATATTTTTATCCAGGTATTGACTTTCTTTTAAAAAAGAGTATACTTAAAATAGGCCATAATTAAAAAGGAGGTACAGAAATGAAAGTATGGATGATTTTAAAAGTATGGATTTTAATAGTTATTCTTATGGGAATATTCCTGGGTGGAATGGCCCAGGGAGAGGAGCCAAGGCAAGAAAGCCTTCCACCTATTCTTGGAGAGCCGTCTGAAAGCCAGAATTTTGATAATCAACCTCCACAAGTACTTACGGGTCCACCTCCTCTCATTAAAACACAAGAGCTACCAAATAATCCGGCTCCGCAACCACCTTTACCACCAAAACCACCCACAGAAGAAAAACCTTTACCCAAACCACGGCCATTACAAAAAGCTCAGCCACTGCCGGAACCTTCTAATCCAACTAAAAGAGACGCTCCTATTTCATTGGAGCCAAATCCTGAAGGAGAAAATTCTATACTAAAAAATTTGGACCAGGCACTCTATACAGCAAAGATCGTGGAAAAATACCTACGTCCTGGAAAAATATGGGTATTAAAAGATCCAGCAGGAGAATTGGAAATAAAAGGAGCTATAATTTATAGAGGAGTAGTCATAGGAACTATATCACTTAATCCTGTTAATGGATTACCTCTTCCACAGGGATATCATCAAAGAACCTGCAAAGTTCCTCATCAACTCAGTGTAATAAAATACAAATTTCAAGAAGTCTTTACCCAGATAAAAGTCGCAGAAGAAGCAGAATTTAGAGAACCTGAAGCATCATGGATAGTACCTATTATATGGAATAGAAGAATAGTCTCCAGTTTAAAAATTTACTATGATGGCCTCCACATAGTTCCGGATTACAAAGCAGGTGAAGAAATGAATATTCTTGGTCAATAATATAAGGGGGAGGATCCCCCTTATATTATGCCATTTTCTCAAGCATCTCTTTATTAACGCATACTTCAAAATCTTTGGTTTTATAATACTTCCTTATGATCATTTTCTCATTGTCTAATTCTACACGGTATTCAAGAAAGCCTACAGATACCAATTTTTTTAAATGACTTATAAGTAATGGTTTTGAAATACCAAGAGACTCTCTTAGCTCTTTACTTGTAAACTCTCTCCTGCTACACAAAACTAAAATTTTAAGTCTGATAGGATGAGATAAAACCTTTAAAAGGCCAGATACCTCCTCTATAAAACGTTTTTTTACCATAACTTACTCTTTCAGCTCTTCTTTTAATTCCTCTATATCTCTTCTTAGAGCTTTTATTTCTCTTACCATTTCCTCTATAGCGTTCTCTAAGGAAGTGTTATTTTTATAAATTTTTGTATTCTCAGGAACCTTATTAAATAATTTGAGTACACCAAAAACAACTATTATTGCGATTACTATAATAATTATATGAAGCGAAAGATCTAAAATATGCGGTGGAATAATAGGTCCAGGTGGCATGTTATTCACCTCCAAATTTTAATTTAAAATATACTCGGGTTAATTTAATTTTAACCCATAAATTAAAATTTGTCAATTATTTTATGAGATTATATAATTATATAATCTCATAAAATAATTTAAAATTACTTAATTAAATTAAAAAAATTGAACTTTCTTTTTTATCATAATAATTGTTCTATTTTT
>JALVIU010000364.1 GCA_027028665.1 Candidatus Atribacteria bacterium
GAGATCCTCATAAGAGAAAGTGTACCACGAGGGCTTACCCCCAATGCAAGCTCTCTCTGGTTTCGCGTCTTATTTACAATATCCACTATATATGCCTTTAGCGTATCATCAATATAGACAGATTTTACCTCATCAAAGAGTCTCTCTATATCCTTTTTCTCTATCACCTGGCCAATATTATCGATAGGGTGCTCCTTGAGTTGACTCTCCATCATCTCTATCTCTTCTTCCTTTGATGGATACCCCACAGAGAGTTTTATCATAAACCTATCGATCTCTGCCTCAGGTAGAGGAAATGTGCCCTCATATTCTATAGGGTTTTGTGTGGCGATAACAAAAAACTCATAAGGAAGTGGAAATCTCTTACCCTCTATTGTAACCTGTCTTTCCTCCATTGCCTCAAGAAGGGCAGATTGTGTCTTTGGCGTTGCACGGTTTATTTCATCTGCAAGGAGGATATCTGTAAACAGAGGTCCTTCATGAAAGACAAAATCCCCCTTTTTCTGGTTATAGATAAAGAGCCCTGTCAGGTCTTGAGGTAAAAGGTCAGGGGTAAATTGAACCCGTTTAAAAGAAAAACCAAGGCTTTTTGCAAATGCCCGGGCAAGCATCGTCTTACCTGTGCCTGGCACATCTTCCAAAAGCACATGTCCTGAGGATAAAAACGCAGAGAATATAAATCTTATAACCCTCTCCTTTCCAAATATTACCTTATTCATATTAGATAAGAGTTTTTCATATACATCTTTCACACTATTCATATCTTCCTCCTAAATATAAATGACTCCTACCTTAGCACAACTAAAGTAGGAGTCATTGGCATACCGCATTAGGTGAACTCCACCACCTATACTATATTTAAAAATAGATACTAATGTCTATAGTTTTTTCTATATCGTGAGATATTCCTCTTTTCCCTCTTCTTATCCTTTTTCTTCTCCTTTGGGGGCTCCTGTATATGTTCCCTCAATGGAAGGTATCCGTTTTCCCCATCTTTATCCATCATCTTCAATAGGGTAGTTGCAAGGTCTTCCAGGGTATATCCATAGCTTAGAAATATATTGACCATCTTTTTATATCTCTTCTCATTTTCCACCTGAGCAATATTATTCAATATCCTATCTATAAAGAGTTCTCTCTTTCTACCCTCTACCTCTTTTATTGTAGGAATCTTCAGGTATTTTATATCTGCCTTTGAATATCTCTTTATCGTTTGAAACCTATCCATCTCTCCACGGGTGACAAAGGTAAAGGCCTTCCCCTCTTTTCCCATACGTCCTGTTCGTCCTACCCTATGGATATAGTATTCATGATATTCTGGAAGGTCATAATTAAATATAATCTCAACATTGTCCACATCTATACCTCTGGCGGCTACATCTGTTGCCACAAGGATCTTTATGTTTTTATTCCTGAAACCCCTCATAACCTTATCTCGGGCAGATTGTTTCATATCTCCATGTAGGGCATCTACATTGTATCCCAAAAACCGAAGGTCATCAGCTACCTCATTTACCCTGGCCCTTGTATTACAAAATACCATGGCACTTTCAGGATTATGTATGGTTAAAAGGCGAGAGAGAAGTTCTGTTTTATCTGTACTATATACCCTATAATAATATTGTTCTATGCTATTTACAACGAGTTCCTTATGGGATACCTTTAAAAACTCTCTGTCTCTCTGGAATCTCTTACTAAGCTCCAATATGGCCTTTGGCATGGTAGCAGAAAAAAGTGTTGTCTGCCTCTCTTGAGGGATCTTGGAAAGAATGGTCTGGATATCCTCGATAAATCCCATATTTAGCATCTCATCTGCCTCATCCAGTACTACCATCTTGACATTGGAAAGCTTAAGGGTCTTTCTCCTTATATGATCCAGAAGTCTACCAGGGGTACCCACTACCACCTGGGCCCCTTTCCTTATTGCCCTTATCTGAAGGTCTATTCTCTGTCCTCCATATATAGCTACCACATTGGCCCCTTTTCTGTACTTAAGGAGACCTTTCAATGTCTCTGAAACCTGAAGTGCCAGCTCTCTTGTGGGACACAATATCAAAAACTGAGGAAGAGGACTATGCTCATCTATCATTTCCACTGCAGGGATAGCATATGCAAGTGTTTTACCTGTACCTGTTTGTGCCTGACCTATAACATCCTTTCCGGAGAGGACAGGTAGGATTGTAAGTGTCTGAATGGGGGTTGCCTCTTCAAAACCCATATCATTCAAGGCCTTTTGTGTCTGTGGAAGTAAATCCATAGACTTAAATTTCAAATTGTTCATTTAAATTCCTTTCAAATTTTATTCTCGTGTCATTATACCACACCCTGTGTTCCTGTCAACTATTCTTTTTAAGTTCTTTCCTCAATCTTTCGTATTCCTCCTCTGAGATCTCACCATGGAGATATCGAAGTTTAAGCATTCTAAGGGCCTTATCTATAGCCTCTTTATCCTCTTTTGACTTTCTTTTTTTACTGTTCTCAGCATGATATAGATATACAAGATACACAATAAGG
>JALVIU010000365.1 GCA_027028665.1 Candidatus Atribacteria bacterium
AACCATCAACCCACATCAGATCTTCTTGCCCTGGAGGCTATGGAGCTTATAAATATATATCTTCCCATAGCCGTGAAAAATGGACAAGATTATGATGCAAGAGAAAAGGTTGCATGGGCAAATACCGCAGCAGGGATTTGTGAATCCCTATCTGGGTGTATTGCACATCATTCATTGGAACATGCACTTTCTGCATTCTACCCTGAAATTTCTCATGGACAGGGGCTTATTGCTCTGGGCCCTGCATTTTTTGAGTATATAGGACCTAAAGTAGAGAATCGCCTTGTTACTGTATCAAAAATACTGGGAGCTGGAAAAACGTCAAAAGGATTTATCCATGCACTCATCCGACTCATCAAGCTCTTAGGACTCTCAAAGCTTAACCTAAAAGACCTCGGAGTAGATCGAAACAAGATTCCAGAAATGGCAGAAAATGCTATATATACTATGGGGAAACTTTTTGAGGTTACACCTGTGAAGCTTACCAAGGAAGATGTGATAAAGATCTACGAAAGGGCATATGATTACGATTTCTCATAATGAAAGGAGGTGGGGGGATGAACATACCCCACTATGTATCTGACCTCATAGAAAATCTAAATATAGGTATCTTTTTCCTGGATAAAAACCTGGAAATATTCTATGCAAATCACGCATTTCTAAATATGATAGAACTGGATAGAGGGGAATTGGAAAGGGTACGGCCCCATATCCTGGATATCTTTCCAGAAATAGATGAAGGGGTGCTTGATGAAAAAAAAGAGCTCCTCACAGATCGAGGCATTCTAAAGCTCATTACAGGATATGAAGATCTTTCCTTCTATGGCATAGGAATTCTAAATCCTCATGGGCTGCTGGGTATAATAAAATCCGGGCTTTCAATGGTAAGAAGAGGTATTACAGAGATGGCTGTAGTCCTCATTGCCATAGAGATAAAGGATAAAGAGTGTAAAGAAGAGAAGTATAGATACCTACAATTTGTAAAGGAAAATCTCCAATCCATACTTAGAGAAACAGATATTATAGATGAGACAAGTTTTATAAAATATGGAGAGGGAGAAATACTTATACTTCTATTTATGAAAGAGAGAACCTATGAAGGATTAAGGGCAGTAATAGATCGAATTAGAGGGGTGGCAGATAAAAGTGAAGGTTGTATTAAAGGTATAAGTATAGCAGGTACATTTGCCACAGAAAATGATACATTTTCCACGCTTATGGAACGTATATCCAGACTTTTAAAAGATGCAAGGCCTCAGGGAAGCCTCATAGATGTAGAGGAAAAATGAGGATGTGTATCGTTTACGATACAAAAAAAGGCTCTACCTCTCATATCGCAAATTGGATAAAAGAGGGATTATCAGGTGAAGATGAAAATGAATCATTAATAGATGTAAAATTGGCAAAAGATGTGATGAATTTTGATTATGATTTATTTATTATAGGTACACCTATATACTGGGAGAGACCGCTAAAGAGTATTACAAATTTTCTCACTAAAAACAAAGAAAAGCTAAATAAAAAAAAGATCGCTATATTTATAGTATGTATAGCAAATCTCTTCGGTCATTTGACAGATAAGTACATACAAAACAACTATCTGGGAGCACTGGAGAGAAAAATTGAAGGAAAAATAATAGCCAGGGGTGTATTTAAAGGCTGGCTCAGGAAAATAAACTATAATGAAAAAGAAAATGTTATAAGATGGGCAAAAGAACTTGCGAAAAAGATAAGGGAAGAAGGTAGAACGATATAAAAATACCCTCTTCCCTATGATCTACTCTTCATCTAAGAGGCGTTTTTCCCCTTTGAGTTTTTGTATATGTGTTACATCCTGGGTTACCTCAAGGGTGCCAAAATATTCGCCATTTTCATCATATACAGGAAAGTATCTGATATAGATAAATTTATCCTTATAATTTATCCAAAAATCTGCACTCTTTCTTCTTTTCGCTTTAAAATCATCAAGAATCTTTTGCACAATATGTACACTCTTTGGTGGGTGACACCTCTGAACCTTTCTGCCAATATCAAGCTTTGTCCTTGGAAAGACCCTCCCATCCCTTGGTAGATTAAAGTATGTTACCACATCATCCTTATCTACAAAGGATATATCTACAGGTAATGCATCCATAATCCTTAAAAGGGTCTCTATATCCAAATCTTCAAAGAGTTCAATTGTATTCTCACTCATCTTCTATAACCTCCTTTGGTAATTCAAAGTATCCAAGCTCATCAGATTCTGCCTGGATCTCTTCCCAATCACTATCAGATAAGAGATCCAGTGCTACATTATAGAGGATCTCCTGCTCCTTCTGGGTGTGTTTTATAAATGTCTCAACAAGATATATAAAATCTGCATTGGTCTCCCGTACAAATTCTTCATAAGGGAGCTCGGGAATCTGGGAAAGCCTCTTCTCTATTCGAACACGACGCTCCTTCATCATAGAGTGCTCCTCCCACATGATGGCAGGTGGCTCCTCCACTCCATACTTCTCAAGT
>JALVIU010000366.1 GCA_027028665.1 Candidatus Atribacteria bacterium
ACTCTCTCCAGATGCTCTTATGAAGGCTGTAAGGGCATTTATGGTATTTAATAAGTTAAAAGAAATAGGAGAGGTTGTAAAGTCTGTTCCAGACGCATCTGATCTGGAAGCAGAAAAATTTGATAAAGGTTTTAAATTAATATTTATTTCTAAAGAGAAAAAAGATATAATCTACAACTCTATATCCTCTATTTCAGAAATAGAAAAAGTGGATATAAGAGAAATAGAGATGAAAGATGTGGTACCGAAAACTGATGAGAAGTCAAAAGTTGCAAAAGAAGAGAAAAAGGCCACTTCTTCTGCAAAAGAAGAGTCAAAGGCAGCCACCTCTAAGACACAGCAAAAACCTCAAAAGAAGCAGGAACATACTATTAGGGTAAGTATAGAGAAGCTGGATATTCTTTTGAATTTAGTAGGTGAGTTGGTAATAGATAGGAGTAAACTTGCACAGATTGGCGAAGTATTAGAAGCCAAATATAAGGAAACAGAGATCTCAGATGAGTTACGAGATACGGTGTCTCATATAGAGAGAATAGCAAATGACCTACAGGAAAATATAATGAAGGCAAGAATGTTGCCTATAGGTCAGTTATTTAGCAGATTTCCAAGAATGATGAGAGATCTATCCCGAAAGATGAATAAAAAAATAAATTTCATTATGACAGGTGAAGAGACAGAACTTGATAGAACGGTTATTGAAGAGATGGGAGATCTCCTTATTCATCTTTTGAGAAATGCAGTGGATCATGGTATTGAACCAGAAGAAGAAAGGATTGCTAAAGGCAAAGACCCTGTAGGTACTATAAAATTAAGTGCAAGGCATGAAGAAAGCCATATTATAATCGAAATAGAGGATGATGGAAGGGGTATAGACCCTGAAGTTATTAAAGAGGCAGCTATAAAAAAAGGATTCGCTACACCAGAAGAACTCTCAAGACTTTCTAATGAAGAGATAATAAACTTTATTTTCTTACCAGGTTTTAGTTCTGCAAAGAAAGTAAGTGAGGTATCTGGAAGAGGAGTAGGTCTTGATGCTGTAAAAGATGGAATAGAAAAATTGAAAGGACAAATAGAGGTAGAATCAGTACCTGGCAAGGGTAGTAAATTTATCTTGAAATTACCGCTTACTCTTGCTATAATAAAGGCACTATTGGTAGAGGCAATAAATATTACATTTGCTATTCCTCTTATTTCAGTGGAAGAGATTATAAGGATAAGAAGAGATGAAATCTCGTCACGTGTAAAGCTTGTGAAGGGGCATAGAGTGATAAAATTAAGAGGTATGGTATTGCCCCTTGTAAGTATGGGAGAGATTTTTGGTATAGAAGAAGAGGAAAAAGATCCTGATAGATTACTTATAGTTGTAGTAAAAACAGATCAGAGAAAACTTGGTATCATCGTAGATGAACTTATAGGGGGGCAGGATGTTGTAATTAAAAGCCTTGGGGCATACCTTGGTAAAGGTAGGCTTTTTGGTAAGATCCCAGGCCTTGCAGGGTCTACTATTCTGGGCAGTGGAAAAGTTGCCCTCATCCTGGATGTAGCTACCTTAGTGAAGGATATTGAAAAAAAGACAAGGAGGGAATAAAATATGGGTGCTCGCGTATTAGTTGTGGATGATGCTGCATTTATGAGAATGATGATAAAAAATATCCTTACAAGTAATGGATATGAAGTAGTGGGAGAGGCAGAAAATGGAGTACAGGCAGTTGAGAAGTACAAGGAATTGAAGCCTGATCTTGTTACTATGGATATTACTATGCCTGAAATGGACGGTATAACGGCTGTAAAGGAGATAAAAAAGATAGACCCAAATGCAAGAATTATCATGTGTAGCGCAATGGGTCAACAATCGATGGTAATTGAAGCAATTCAAGCAGGGGCTAAAGATTTCATAGTAAAGCCATTTAATCCGCAGAGGGTCTTAGAGGCTGTAGAAAAGGCCCTTTCTTAGTTAAAGTTATATGAGATGGATTTCTTTAAGATTTGCCAAACCGCATATGCGTTTGGCAAAATCTATTTTTGGATCAGATGGTAGAGTGCTTCTTGCAGCAGGTACTGAACTAAATGAACGGTTTATAAATCGTCTTATAGAGCTTGGTATAAATGGTGCATATATTGAAGATGGAATCACTGAAGATGTATTGGTTGAGGATGTAATATCTGATAGAACAAGGCTTGAAGCAATACATACAATAAGAAGTATTATGGAAGATATAGATCTTGAGAAGTGTGTAGATGAGGAGGCAAGGGAAAAGGTAAAGGTAGACCTTGCAAGAAGTGCTGTTTCTAAAATCCTTGATGACTTAAGTTTAAACAGGGATCTTATTGTAAGTTTGTTAGATCTTAGGACATATAATGACTATACATTTTCACACTCTGTAAATGTTACTATCTTATCCCTTGTACTGGGAGTAGCTTTATCACTTAATGAGCTTGAAATAAGGGATTTGGGTATCGGAGCTCTTCTTCATGATATAGGGATGGCAAGGATCCCAAAGAAGATGTATCTAAAGCCGGGACCCCTTACAAAAAGAGAATATGAAATAATAAAAGAGCATCCAAAGATAGGTTTTGATTTATTGAAATGGAATCAGGACATAAGCCTGGTGGCTGCCCATATTGCCTACCAACACCATGAGAGAATGAATGGGTCTGGATATCCAAGAGGTCTTCCGGGAGAGAGGATTCATAGATTTGCCCAGATCGCCATGGTTGCTGA
Source organism: Candidatus Atribacteria bacterium (assembly GCA_027028665.1). GTDB lineage: Bacteria > Atribacterota > JALVIU01 > JALVIU01 > JALVIU01 > JALVIU01. The sequence goes on from JALVIU010000366.1 coordinate 2,723, forward strand.
TGTGTATGATGCCTTAACATCAGATCGTTCTTATCGAAAAAGGGTACTACCTCATGAAGCTGTAGAATACCTAATGGGTGGTGCAGGCACCCTTTTTAGTTTAAAAGTGGTTGAAGTGTTTGTAAAACATGTGGCAATATATCCCATAGGCGTAATGGTAAGGTTAAATACAGGAGAAAAGGGGGTGGTTGCAAAAATTAATAAGCCGCTTCTGGCACGTCCTGTCGTAAAAATAATATATGATAAAGATGGAAATCTTCTAAAAGAACCCAAAATGGTAGATCTGTCGAAAGAATTTACATTATCTATAGTAGAGGTGTTGGAAGGTTAGCCAATATTATATTAGTGTTTTTATATTTTTAATAGGGCTTTTATTGGGGAGTTTTTTTAATGTTTGTATACATAGGATTCCAAAAGGTGAATCTATAATATATCCCCCTTCTCATTGTCCCAATTGTAACATGCCTCTTAAGTTCTATGATAATATACCTATTATGAGTTACATATTTCTTAAGGGAAAGTGTAGATATTGTGGGACGAGGATTTCACCTACTTATCCTATTGTAGAATTTCTAACCGGTTTTTTATATTTTTTATCGTATATGTATTTTGGAAAAAATTTATGGATATTTATTTCATCTACAGTCTTTATTTCATTTCTTATAATAATAACGTTTATTGATCTCAGACATATGATTATTCCTGATATTGTAGTATATCCTGCAATTACCATAGGTCTTTTAATATCACTATTTAAAGGATATGAATTTTTATTTGATAGTGTTTTGGGTGGTATAATTGGGGGATTTACTATATTTTTAATTATCTTTTTAAGCAGAGGAGGTATGGGGATAGGTGATATAAAGCTTGCTACTATGATAGGTATATTTTTAGGTGTGAATTATATTATTATGGCACTTATTCTTTCCTTTATCATAGGTGGATTTATTGGTATATTCCTCCTTTTGCTCAAAATAAAGAAACGAAAAGATCCTATACCTTTTGGCCCTTTTCTCAGCATAGGCGCCATTCTATCACTTTTTTGGGGAAATATAATTGGAAAGATATGGGGGTGGTATTAATATGCAATTATCAGTGCTTGATAAGGCACCAAAACCAATCTCTCAAGAGATTTATAATATATTTTCAGATCTTAAAGAGAGGGAAAGTAGGAATGTAGATAAAGAACTTTTAGGATTTTCAATAACACCTTTTGATATCCTCAATGAGACCATATCTGGTATAAGACCAGGGTTTTATTATGGTATAGCAGGGGCACCTCGTAGAGGAAAGACTAATCTTACTCTGGAAGTTGGCCTCCTTGTGGTAAAAAATAATAAGATTCCCGTGCTTTTTTATTCATGGGAGCAGACACGAAAAGTTCTTGTCTCAAGGCTTTTATCCAAAAAAAGTGGTATACCTCCTGCTGTAATATTAGGAGAAAATATATATAAAAGGCCTGAACTTAGAGAAAAGCTCAGCAAGGCAAAAGAAGAGCTTTCTGAGATAGCAGATTGGTTTTATATGATTGAGGCAGGAAGAATGCATACTATCCCCCGTATCAGAGAAGATGCTATGCGTATAATGGATGAGAAAAAGACAGATAAGATTGCTATTTTTATAGATTATTTGCAAAAAGTACCGCCAGAGAAGCCTGTGCAGGATATGTCCTATCGAATAGATGATATATCCGCAGGACTTGCAGAGCTTAGTCTGGAGCTTGAATCCCCTGTATTTGCTATTTCTTCTTTGAATAAAGAGGGACTTAAGCTGGATGAGATGGAGGATGATTCCCGTCCTACTATGCATCACTGCACAGGGAGCGGGGATCTTGAATATGACCTTGATGTAGCTATGGTACTTTCCAAGGACTGGCTTGATACAAAGAGCCTGAAGAAGCAAATAGATGAAAGACTCAAGGCTCAGGGTATTGATCCTTATTCATATCCTATGTCTCGTATAGATATAATCAATATGTTCATAGATAAAAATAGAGATGCTATCCCTGGTATATCTGATACAATTCAATATTTGTTTTTTATAGATCAAAATATGTTTTTAGAAGTAGGGTATAAGCTCCCCATTGAGATGGATCCTTCTAAATTCAACAGATATGTAAAGATAGAAAAGATCATAGATAATTTGATAGATAGGGGCTTGATATTTCAGGACCTTGAAGAATGGAAAAAGAAAAATTTAAAGGTATAGAATCTTTTTTTCCATTAGTGGAAAAGATCGCTCGAAAGTATACTTTCTCTGGTGTAGAATTTGAGGATCTAAAGCAGCAAGGTATGTTAGGTCTTGTAGAAGCATTCGAAGCATGTGATCCAGACAGGAAAAAGACATTGACTGCATTTGCTATGAGATATATAGAGGGTGCGATAAAACATTATATAAGAGATAAGAGCACTCTTATTCGCTATCCAAGGTGGTTTAAGGCGCTTTCTAAAAAGATAGAAAACTTTATAGTGGAATTTCAAGAAAAATACAATAGATTCCCCAATATCAAGGAGATAAGTGATGCACTTAATGTACAAAAAGAGGGTATAAGGGAGTTTTTTAGACTGAAAAAGATTCTATATTTACAATACTTTGAAGAGGGAGAAAGCGAAGAAAATATAGACTATAACCAACTTAGGGCAAAGATAAAACATAATAGATATGAAAGTTTTAAACTTCCTATAGAGGATGTAATTACACTTTATAATGCTATTGATAAACTCTCAGATCTTCAAAAAAGGATTGTTTATTATATCTTCTTCCGAGGTTATACACAAAAGGAGACGGCTAAAGAGGTAGGAATATCCCAAAGACATGTATCCCGAATAAAAAAAGAAGCGCTGAAAAAGCTAAAAGGAGAGTTAAAGGACTAATATCTTGACATCTATAATAGCTTATGGTAAACTATTTTTTAACTAATTTTGAAAAGGAGGTTAAAGTATGGCAAAAAGAATAGTTATTTTTACTTTTATTTTGGTCTTTGTGTTTTCTGTAATGGCCCTTGCAGGTACCCTTGATGAAATATTAAAAAGTGGTGTATTTAAAATTGGAACTGATGCAACATATGCACCTTTTGAATATCGTAATTTCCAGAATAAAATAGTAGGTTTTGATATCGATCTTGTAACTGCCCTTGTAAAGGAGATAGGTAATATTAAGCCAGTGTTTGTAGATACTGCATGGGATGGCATCATTCCAAGTCTTCTTTCAAAAAAATATGATATGATTGCATCTGCAATGACTATAACCAAGGAAAGAGCAAAAAAGGTTACCTTTTCTGATCCATATTTCGAAACAGGTCAGGTGATAGTGGTCTCTAAAGACAGAAATGATATAAAGTCAGTTGATGATTTGAAGGGAAAGGTTATTGCTGTTCAGCTTGGCACAACAGGTGATTTTGCAGCAAGTAAGATCGAAGGTGCAACTATTAAGAGATTTGATACCATTGATAAGGCATATTTTGAGGTAATGCTTGGTAGAGCAGATGCAGTAGTTAATGATTTGGCTCAAACTGCATATGGAATTAAAAGATTTCCTCTCAAAATAGTGTGCGAACCTTTCACAGTAGAGTATTATGGTTTTGCAATGAGAAAAGAGGATAAAGACCTTCATAAGGCAGTGAATGATGCCCTTAAGAAGTTGAAAGAAAAAGGAATTTATGATAAAATTTATAAAAAGTGGTTCGGTAATAAGTAATTAGTAGAAATTATTTTTAATAGTAATTATATAATGCTCCCCTATGAGAGGGGAGCATTATAGTTTAAGGAGGATACATTGCAACTTGACTTTTCAATACTTGTAAAATCATTTCCTTATCTTCTTGCTGGCGCATGGATGACAGTAAAGATTACATCACTTTCTGTGGCAGTGGGAATAATTATAGGGACTATTGGTGGACTTATGAGGGTCTCAAAGAATCCTATTTTATTTTGGCTCTCCACTATTTATGTAGAAGTAATAAGAGGTACTCCATTGCTTGTTCAAATTTTCATTGTATATTTTGGACTTCCATCTATAGGGATTCGGCTTACTCCATATCTTTCTGCAGTTGCAGCACTTGGTATAAATAGTGGTGCATATGTCTCTGAGATCGTAAGGGGTGGCATACAATCTATTTCAAAAGGGCAGATGGAGGCTGCAAGGTCCTTGGGTATGAGTTATGGGCAGGCAATGAGATATGTAGTATTACCTCAGGCAATGGTCAGAATATTACCCCCTTTGGGAAATGAATTTATAGCACTTTTGAAAGATTCTTCTCTGGTTTCAACTATTGCAATAGCAGAACTTACCCGTGTAGGACAGCAGATTATTACACGTACTTTTCAGTCTTTTGAAATCTGGATAGGGGTTGCGCTTTTTTATTTTGTAATGACATTTATAATGTCACGTATTGTAAGATTTTTAGAAAGTAGGTTGGCAATCAATGACTAAAGGTGAAGACTATATCGTAAAAACTATTGATGTACATAAGTACTTTGGTAAAAACCACGTATTAAAGGGAATAAACCTTTCTGTTAAAAGGAATGAAGTTGTTGCAATAATAGGTGCTTCAGGTTCTGGAAAAAGCACATTTTTACGTTGCCTGAATGGG
>JALVIU010000367.1 GCA_027028665.1 Candidatus Atribacteria bacterium
ATGTAAGAAAGCAGCAGGGGATAGTCCTGTGCTTTGTTTTGCATCTCGGCATGTACACCCTGCTGTTGCACCTGTATTGGAAAGATCGGCAAAAATTGGAGGGGCAAATGGTTTAAGTTGTGTTTTGGGTGCGCGCATCTCAGGTATTGTGCCAAAAGGTACTGTTCCTCATGCAGTTTTTTTGATAGCAGGAGATACACTAAAGGTAGCAAAGGCCTATGATGAAATAGTAGAGGATGATACGCCGAGGATAATTCTTGTCGATACGTTCAAAGATGAGGCAGAAGAGAGTTTAAGGGTAGCAGGACTCTTAAAGGAAAGACTTAATGGTGTAAGATTGGATACCCCTGGGGAGAGAGGAGGAGTAACACCTGCTTTGGTGAGGGAGGTAAAAATTCGTCTTGAGCAAGCAGGATTCCCTCATGTGAAGATATACGTATCAGGTGGTCTTACCCCTGAGAGAATAGTACAACTTAAAGAGGCAGGGGCATATGCCTTTGGGGTAGGGAGTTATATTAGTAGTTTTTCTCCTATTGATATGACTATGGATTTAAAAGAGGTAAATGGAAAGAAAGTGGCTAAGCGTGGTAGGATTCCTGGCAAAATACATAATCCTAAATTAATTCAAGTAAAGTGAGCATATAATTAGTGGGAGGTGTTAAATTGTCGGTTGAAAAAAGTGGAGATATTCTTTTAAAGGTTAAAAATCTAAAAACATATTTCTATACAGAAGATGGGGTAGTAAAAGCAGTAGATGGAGTAGATTTTTATATTCGTGAGGGTGAGACCCTTGGAATGGTAGGAGAGTCAGGGTGCGGAAAGTCAGTAACTGCTCTTTCTATAATGAGATTGGTGCCAAATCCTCCAGGAAAGATCGTAGGTGGAGAGATCCTTTTTAGAGGGGAAGACCTTCTTAAGAAAACTGAAGCAGAGATGAGAAAGATAAGGGGCAATAAAATCTCTATGATTTTTCAAGAACCTATGACATCTCTTAATCCTGTATATACCATCGGAGATCAGATTGTGGAAGCCATTGTGCTTCATCAAAAACTTTCTAAACAAGATGCCTTGAAAAAGGCAATAGAGATGTTGAGTCTTGTTGGTATACCAGAGCCTGCAAAGAGGGTAAGACAGTATCCTCATGAGCTCTCTGGAGGGATGAGACAGAGGGCAATGATCGCTATGGCATTATCCTGTAATCCAGATCTTCTTATTGCAGATGAACCTACTACCGCGTTAGATGTAACTATCCAGGCACAGATATTAGAACTTATAAAACAGTTAAAGGATGAATTTAAAATGGCTGTGCTTATGATTACACATGATCTTGGTGTTATTGCAGAAGTCTCTGATCGTGTAGTGGTTATGTATGCAGGAAAGGCAGTGGAGGCATCAGATGTATATACTATATTTAAAGATCCAAAACACCCCTACACTGTAGGCCTATACAACTCTCTACCCAAAATAGTGGGGGGAAGAAAGGAGAGATTAGAATCTATAGAAGGTGTTGTCCCTATTCCCATTAATCTACCTCCTGGTTGTAGGTTTGCAAATAGGTGTAAACATGCTATGGATATCTGCAGAGAGGAAGAACCAGAACTCGAACCTTTTGAGGGAAATGAAGGCCATCTTGTGAGATGCTGGCTATATTCAAAGAAAAAAGATGAAGTATTAGTGGGAGCAAAATAGGGAGGAGGTGAACCAATTGACAGAGAATAATGAATATATATTGAAGATAGAAGGACTTAAAAAGTGGTTTCCTATTACAGGCGGTGTGTTCTCCAGGGTTATTGGCTGGGTAAAAGCAGTAGATGGGGTATCTTTTTCTGTGAAGAGAGGAGAGACATTAGGAGTTGTGGGAGAATCGGGATGTGGAAAAACTACAACTGGAAGAACTATACTAAGACTTATTGAGCCTACAGAAGGTAAGGCTATTTTTGAAGGAACAGATATTTTTTCTCTCAATAAGGCAGAGCTTAGAAAGATAAGAAGAGATATACAAATAATATTCCAGGACCCTTATGCATCTTTAAATCCCCGTATGACAGTAGGAGATATAGTAGGAGAGGCGCTTGATATACATAAATTGGTTAAATCAAAAAAGGAAAGGGAGGAAAGAATATCGGAACTTTTAGATGTTGTAGGCCTTTTGCCTCAGCATATGAAGAGATATCCTCATGAGTTTTCAGGTGGCCAAAGACAAAGAATTGGTATTGCCCGTGCCCTTGCTGTACAGCCAAAATTTATCGTAGCAGATGAACCTGTATCTGCTCTTGATGTATCCATTCAAGCACAGGTGATAAATTTATTGGAAGATCTTCAGGAAAAATTTGCTCTTACATATCTCTTTATAGCACATGATCTATCTGTAGTAAGGCATATTTCTACACGAGTTGCTGTTATGTATCTTGGTAAATTGGTGGAGCTGGCAGAGACAGAGGAACTTTTTGAACATCCTGCCCATCCTTATACAGAGGCACTTCTCTCTGCGGT
>JALVIU010000368.1 GCA_027028665.1 Candidatus Atribacteria bacterium
CTTTAGGTAAATTAAAAAATCTGAAAGTAAAAAGATTGGTAAATATTATGAAGCTTCCCCTTTCTTATGTAAAAGAGGATGAGAAGTATGTATATATAGGGGCTACCACGACTATTGAGGAGGTATTGGAGAACCATATTATAAAAGATAGATTTCCCTTTATTCATAAGGCACTTTTAAAATTTGGTGCATGGGGGATCAGGACTATGGCCACTATTGGTGGTTCTCTCTTTACATCTTTCCCCTGGTCAGATGTAACCCCTCTATTTATGGTGCTTGATGCCAGGGTTCATCTTTTATCCTCAGAAGATGAGAGGCTCCTTCCTATAGATAATTTTTTAGATGATAAGAGAGAGTATCTGAGGGGATATCTTTTAAAAGAGGTAATTCTTGATAAAGATAACTGTGGAGAAGAGAGGGACTTTAGAAAAATTGCACTTTCAAACTTTGATCTGGCACTTTTAAATTTTGCATATGTAAAAGGGAAGGATTTTCTAAGAATTTCCGTGGGTGCAAGACCAGGAAGACCTATAAGGTTGAAAGAGGCAGAAAAGAGCCGTTCCATAGATATTGCCTTAAAGGAGGCAGATTTAAAGGATGATTTTCGTGTATCTAAAAAATGGAGAGAAGAGGTATTAAAGTCTCTTTTGAGTGAGGTGCTTTCATGAAGGTAAGAATAAATATAAATGGTAAGTGGATAGAGGAGGAGACAACCCCTTCTGAAAAGCTTTTGGATTTTCTGCGGAGATTGGGATATAAAAGTGTAAAGGCTGGATGTCGAGAGGGAGACTGTGGATCCTGTACAGTATTATTTAATGGTAATCCTATTCGTTCATGTCTTATGTTTGTCCCCCAGGCAGAGGGCGCAAAGATAGAGACACTGGAGGGTATTACCCCAAAAGAGGGACTTCATCCTATACAGGAGGCTTTTCTTGAAGAGGGGGCTGTTCAGTGTGGTTTCTGTACCCCGGGCATGGTGCTTACCACAAAGGCGCTTCTGGATAGATCTCCCAGTCCTTCAGAGGATGAGATCAGAGAGGCCTTAAAGGGTAATCTCTGTAGGTGTACAGGATATGTTCAACAGATAAATGCGGTAAAGAGGGTGGTGAAAGAGCATGAATAAGATAGGAAAATTTGTTACCAGGGTAGATGGTGAGGTGCTGGTCAAAGGTAATCCATTATTTGTAGATGATATAGATATAAAAGGGACAAAGGTTGCAAAGTTTATGTGGAGTCCCCATCCACATGCAGAGATTGTAGATATAGATGCCAGTGATGCCGAAAAGATTCCAGGAGTTATAGATATACTTTCCTATAAAAATGTGCCGAGGATAATTCATACAACAGCAGGCCAGGGCTATCCTGAGCCATCCCCCTATGATGCCTTTATATTTGATAAAAAGGTCAGATACGCAGGGGATCGTGTGCTTGCTGTACTTGCAGATAGTGAAGACATAGCAGAAGAGGCTATTTATAAGATAAAGGTAGAGTATAAGCCCTTACCTTCTGTCTTTGATCCTGAAGAGGCCTTAAAGGGTGAAGTCATTATCCATGATGAACCTGAAATAAAGGGTGCCTATGACCCTTCTCATAATATAGCAGCTACTGTGGAGGTAGAGATTGGGGACAGGGAGATATGGAAAAAGCAAGAGGTAATAGCAGAGAGTGAGATGGTACTACATTATGGACAGCATGTACCTTTAGAACCCCATACAGTACTTACATATTTTGATGAATATGATAGATTGGTTATAGTCTCCAGCAATCAGGTTCCTTTTCATATAAGGAGAATGATCTCTATTCTTACAGGTCTTCCTCAGAGTAAGATAAGGGTGATTAAACCTCGTATAGGTGGAGGATTTGGAGTAAAACAGGAGCTTTTGCTGGAAGATGTTGCCGCACTATTTACTATACGCAATAAGGTACCTGTAAGAATTGCCTTTACAAGGGAAGAAGAGTTTGTTTCATCTCGTACGCGGCATCCAATGAAGGTGAAGGTGAGACTTGGAGGGGATAGAGAGGGTAATATCAAGGCAGTTGAGATGATTGCCTTAAGTAATGCAGGTGCATATGGCACACATTCTGGGACAGTGCTTTACAATGTAGGGAGCAAGACACTGCCGCTTTACAATAAGGCTTCATATGTAAGGTTTTCTGGGAAGGCAGTCTATACCAATCTCCCTGTCTCAGGTGCATATCGTGGATATGGGGCCTTCCAGGGATTTTCTGCACTGGAGACCGCAGTGGACATATTTGCCGAAAAAATTGGAATGGATCCCCTTGCTGTAAGGGATAAAAACCATATAAGAACAGGGGAGACATCTCCTATATTCAAGGCTCTGGGTGAGGGAAGAGAGGGGACAGAGCAGATAATAGAAAGCTGTGGATTGGAAGAGGCAATAAGAAAGGGTGCAGAGGCCATAGGCTGGCACAAGAGGACAGGAAAGAAGGATGGATATGGGATAGGCATGGCCCTTTCCATGCAGGGC
>JALVIU010000369.1 GCA_027028665.1 Candidatus Atribacteria bacterium
GATAAAAATGTGGGATTTGGAAAAGTATTAATAGAAAATGTGTCAAAATTTGATGAAGGGGAAACGACTACTTCAAAAGAAAAAAAGAAGATAAATGCCTTAAAGAAGGCAAAAATTGGAAAAGAACATTGTTTAATACCAGGAGAGCTTAAAGATGCGAAAGATATATTTCCTCTTATCCTTCGAATGTGGGACTCAGATAAGGGAAATGGAGAGAAAATAAAATTTATAAATTTATTTGACTGAAACCATCTGAAACTTTTACCTCTTTTCCTCGTATATTATTACTGCCTGCAACTTAAGGAAAGGAGGTGGAAGCCATGCCTGTGCTTGCAGAGATAATGCGCGAGATAGTGATGGGTGTAGCAATAGGCGTAGCGGTAGAAGTAGTAATGCGTATAATGTTTTAAAATATTGAACTAAAGGAGGTCTGGTATGAGTTCAGGTAATGATTTAAGTGAAAAAAGTGAGAAATTCTGACCCTGAGGCGAAAGAATAAGAAATTGTTTCGTCCCAGGGTTTTTTGCTTAAAAACCCTCAATTTTCAAATAAAAACCTAAAGAAGTCCTATCCTATAAAATATGTTAATAATGGATTCATTTTATCTTTATCTTCTTTAATTCCCCTGTGTTTATATTATAGTAAAAAATCCTTAAGATATGGTGAAGTAGATGATAAGTATCATCAGATACTTCACTACCTTTTTTGCCTAAATTCAGAATCTATGTTATAATCTATCCTAAAAGGAGGGGAAATGAAAAATTTAAAATTTGTATTTATTTTGTTAAGTATTTTATTTTTAGGTATAGTGGGGGGTTGTATTGAAATAAGTATACCTTTAGTTGATACGCCAACGCCTACACCTACACCAACGCCAATAACAGGATGGGGAACCGTATATGGTTCTATAACAGATAGTGTTACAGGCGCATTTTTAGATGGTGTTCATGTGAAGGTAAACGGACAACTCAGTTATGTTTCATTAGGAGGGGTGTATACGGTAAAACCATTGAGGATCGGATCATATACCTTTACTTTTGAGAAGCCAGGGTATGAAACAGTAACAGTTGTTTTAGATATACCTCAATCAACTTCCAGTGTTCAATATAACCTCACTATGAGTTCAACTTCTGACTAATAACGGACTCTTAATAATCCTCCCTGCCGAATAAAAAAGGGGAGGATTAGATGGGAGTGTATTTTGGTATTCCTCAAAAGTTAATATAAAAATCTAAAAATCTAAGAAAATTTGTTAGTCTTATACTACAATTTTCTTATTTTTTGAAATTTTATATCCTATATGAAAAAGTCCTCGGTACTGTAAAAATTGATAGTGAAATAACTATACATTTGCATTATTTATGTTATAATTAAATATAAAAAGTTAAATGTGTTTATATTTACAAATAGAGGAGGGCAATATGGAAAAGTTGAAATTAGGGGTTTTGGGGCTTTCGGGGCATTTTGTAAAAAGGGTGTTTTTTCCATTGAGGGATGCTAAAAATTTAGAGGTATATGCAATAGCAAGTAGAGACCCAAAAAAGGCCCGTGCATTTTCAGAAAAGTATGGCATAAAGAAATGGTATGGCTCTTATGAGGAACTTTTAGAAGATAAAGATATTGATGCAGTATATATCCCCCTTCCAAATCATCTACATCTTGAGTATATAAAGAAGGCTGCAGATATGGGAAAACACATAATGTGTGAAAAACCCCTTACACCAAAATATGAAGATACTAAAGAGGCAATAGCATATGCAGAGAAAAAGGGTGTCCTCCTTATGGAGGCCTTTATGTATAAGTTTCACCCTCAATGGCAAAAGGCAAGAGAGGTAATAAGAAGGGGAGAACTTGGTGAAGTTCAAACTGTGCACTGTTATTTTTCCTACAATAACCCAGATCCAAAAAATTACAGAAATAATCCAGAATATGGAGGTGGTGTACTTTTAGACATAGGTGTATATGCCGTATCTACAGCAAGATTTCTATTGGAAAGTGAACCTGTAAAGGTGCTTTCTGTTTTAGAAAGGGAGCGCTTTGGAGTAGATACTCTGGTATCAGGGATGCTCTATTTTGGAAAGGCTCGCTCTTTGTTTACTGTGGCTGGTCTTACATTTCCGTGGCAAAATATAGAGGTATATGGCACAGGGGGTACACTGTTTATAGAGGTGCCATTTAATACATATCCCGATGTACCAGGACATGTAAGTATTACTACCTCTATAGGTTCAAGGGATGTATATCTCGGTCCTGCCGACCATTACCTTCTGGAATTTGAATACTTTGCTGATGTTGTAAATAAAGGAGGTTCTTTTAAAGAGTTAAATAATGATTCTCTCAATAATATGAAGGTGATAGATGCACTCTTTAGTTCTGCCAAAGAGAGAAAGTGGATAGAATTATAGAATCGTGATATAATAATGATAGATTAAAATATAAAGGGTAATAAGCATATGGAAAAAATAATAAAATTAAAGATAGAGA
>JALVIU010000370.1 GCA_027028665.1 Candidatus Atribacteria bacterium
GAAAGGATATCACAAACAAAACACCTTATGAGATAAGGATGGAGGGACTTGCTCATATCCCAGAGGACAGAAAGGGTATGGGTCTTATTATGGAATTTTCCATAGGTGAAAATATTGCAATAGGCAGGCATACACAACCTCCATTTGCCAGAGGGATTGTGCTTAACAAACCCGTGATAAGAGAAAGGGCAAAGAGCCTGGGAGAAAAGTTTGATATTCGACCCAACAATCCAGGACTTAAGGTAAAGTTTTTGTCTGGAGGAAACCAGCAAAAAGTTATTATTGCAAGGGAGTTTGATTATAACCCTGCATTCTTACTTGCATCTCAACCTACAAGAGGTTTAGATGTGGGTGCTATAGAATATGTTTATAAATATCTTCTTAAGGCAAGGGAAGAGGACAAGGCGGTATTGCTTATATCTATGGAGCTTGAAGAGATCCTATCTTTAAGTGATAGGATCCTGGTTATGTACAATGGAGAAATTGTCGGGGAGTTTAATGATAGTAGTAAATTTGATATTCAATATATAGGAAGACTTATGTTACAAGGAAGAGAGGCAGGTGCTCAATATGGAAGATAAGACCTATGGAATAGAAAGTATCAAAGGATTCCTATTCTCCCTTCTTGCAGTTATAATTGCTCTTTTAGTTGGTGTGGGTTTTGCTATAGTATCTGGCGGTAGTTTTTTAAACACCTTAAAGGCACTCTACATGGGCTCATTTGGCACAAAATTGGGACTTGCTGCCACACTCAACAATACAGTTCCTCTAATATTTACAGGGCTTGCAGTGGCTCTACCATTTAAGGCAGGGCTTTTTAATATTGGTGGGGCAGGACAGATGTATATAGGTGCAGTAGGTGCTGTAATTATAGGTTTGTATGTAAATTTACCACCTTTAATTGAGATCTCCCTTGCCTTCTTAGTAGGGATAATTTTTGGGGCTTTGTGGGGATTTATTCCTGGATATTTAAAGGCAAAAACAGGGGTACATGAAGTAATAAATACCATAATGATGAATTATATTGCTATATATCTTGTAAGATATCTTGTCTCAAATGGCCCCTTAAATGGAATGATTGGCACTGCAAGGACAAAGATCATACATAAGTCTGCGCAGCTTCCCATACTCTGGAATTTCCCAATAAATCCTGTAAGTGCAGGGATACTATTTGCGATAGCATTATCATTTATCTTTTATTGGCTGCTGGAATACACAAGTATAGGATTTGAACTAAAGGCCACAGGACAAAATCCAAAAGCTGCATCCTATACTGGCATAAACGTAAATAAAAATATCGTTATAGCTATGGTGTTAGGTGGTATAGGGGCAGGACTTGCAGGGGTCTGCTTTACTTTGGGCCAGACACATTTTGTCTCAAATGACTTTCCTGTGGAGATGGCATTTACAGGTATTGCCGTTGCGCTTTTAGGAAGAAATAATCCTTTTGGTGTCATACCTGCTGCATTTTTATTTGGAGCACTTCAGGCATCGAATCTTCAACTACAGCTCTATGCAAACGTACCAAAAGATGTAGTAAATATAATGCAGGGTGTGGTCATCCTGTTTGTAGCAATGGATAGGATAATACCTGAACTACTTGCAAAAAGGGCAAGGAGGAAAAAGGCATGAATATACTAAATACAACCTTATTTAACCAGATGATTGTGGCAGCTACCCCTCTTATATATACATCCATTGGGGGGCTTTATTCAGAGAGAACAGGTGTGGTAAATATTGGACTTGAAGGTATGATGCTATCTGGGGCATTCTTTGCGGTATGGGGCTCATATCTTACTGGAAATCCCTGGATAGGGGTGCTCTTTGCTGGAGCAATAGGTGCGATACTGGGGATTATACATGCATTTTTAAGTATCACACTTCGTGCAGATCAAATAATAAGTGGTACAGCCATAAATATCTTCTCCACTGGGCTTACAGGATATCTACTTATTGTTATCTTTAAAACCCATGGGAGCACCAGAAATCCTGTTGCACAGCTTCCATACATACATTTCCATGCCATAGAAAAATTGCCATTTGGTAAAACTATATCAGAGGTTTTTTTCAACCAAACCCCTCTCGTATACCTATCTTTAGTACTTGTGATTCTAACGTGGATTCTCTTGTATAAAACACCTCTTGGTCTTCATATGAGGGCAGTAGGAGAAAATCCTGAAGCAGCGGATAATATGGGTATAAACGTATATAGAGTAAGATACTTTGGTGTAATAATGAGTGGTATTCTTGCAGGCATAGCTGGTGCACAACTTTCCATAGGGGTACTTAGCCAATTTGTACAGGGGATGAGCAGTGGACGAGGATTTATTGCACTTGCTGCCATGATATTTGGAAAATGGACGCCCTGGGGTGCATTTTTTGCAAGTCTCTTATTTGGTTTTGGAGAGGCACTTGCAAGTAATCTTCAGGGCACAAGCCTTGCCATCCCCAATCAATTCTTCCTTATGATCCCATTTATATTAACTATGGTAGTACTTGCAGGTTTTGTAGGACGTTCTACACCACCTGCTGCAGATGGAAAACCGTATGAGAAAGAGAATAAATAAAGTTTATGAGCTTGTAAGGAATTAATTCCTTACAAGCTCATAAAGAGGTTTTAGACCCTTTATAAGGCCTTTATATTGTTCAAAGGTCTTATTATATATCTTAACCTTTTCTTCATCAGGTAAGAAGGGTTTCTCAAGCTCTACCATATGGGCTGTCGCCTCTTTATAATCTTTGTATGTCCCATTTGCCACAAAACCCAGAAGTGCCTCTCCCAAAAGTGCAGCATTTCCCTTTTTGGCACGCTTAACAGGGAGGTTGAGCACATTTGCAAAGATAGAGAGCCAGAGATCTGATTTAGCACCTGATCCACCTATCCTTATCTCATCAACAGGTATATTGTTATCCTGTAATGCTTCTACCACAAGGCGGGCAGTATATGCCACCCCTTCTAAGATAGCACGGACTATATGTGATCTTGTGTGATATTCTCTTATACCAAATACTACCCCTGATGCAAGGTTTCCAATGCGAGGGTCACGTTCACCAGAGAGATAGGGTAAGAAGAATAGGCCCTGTGCACCCTCTGGAACATCCTCTGCACTTTTTGTAAGGGAATTATAATCCTGTCCATAAAGTACATTATATCTTAACCACTTAAGGGCTATACCTGCATTATTTATACCTGCACCTGTAAGCCAGAGGTTTTTAAAAAATCCGTATGTCTGAAGACGCATACCCTCATCAAGTACAGGTCTTTCTGATACAATCCTTACCATGGCTGATGTGCCAAGATTTACTACCCCAATATTGGGCTCAAGACCTCCTACACCTATAAGAATACCCCCACCATCATAAACACCTGGCAAAAGATATATATCCCCTTTAAGTCCTATCTCTTCTTTTACATCATCTCGAATCTTTCCAAATAGACTATTTCCTGATACGATCTCTGGAAGCTGGGAATCATCAATACCTGCTATCTCCATGGCATAGGGGTCCCACTCCATCTTTTCCATATTGAGAAGCTGTGTGGCAGATGCAATGGATGGCTCTGTAATTACACTACCTGTAAGTTTATACATAAACCAGTCTTTAGAGCTTAAAAAATAACCTGTTTTCCTAAATATCTCAGGACGTTCCTCTCTTAACCATATCACCTTAGATAAGGGATAGAGAGATGTAGCAGAACAACCTGTATTTCTGTAAAGACGATCCATATCTGCATTTGATGACCATCTGGAAAAGACCCGTTGGGGCCTTGTATCCAGAAGTGTAATAATATTCATAAGGGGCCTTCCATCCTTCGATATAGGCAATAAACCCAATTGATAGGCAGATAAGGCTATAACTCGCACTTCACCTTTATAGTCTTTTGTCACCTCTTGAGAAAGCTCTATGAAGTTTCTATACAAAAGTTCTGGATCATGCTCTGCTGCACCCTCTTCTGGTCTTTCTATAGGATTTTCCCGTTCACTATAGGTAACTACATTACCATTTCTATCAACAAGTCCCACCTTTGTATTTGTAGTACCTATATCACCTACCAAAACCAAGCTCATTTATTCTCTCCCTCACTTTATCATAAACTTCAGGGTTTACCATCTCATCTGGTCTCTTCCCTGAAAACAGATTCACCACATCGGAAACCACTTTATCCCCCATACCATTTAGGCACTCATGGGTATAGGCACCTATATGTGGTCCAATTATCACATTATCATATTTTAAAAGAGGGTGATCCCCACCTATAGGCTCACCTTCTACCACATCCATTCCTACACCAAATATCTTTCCCTTATCAAGTGCATCTATTAGCGCATCTGTATCTATAAGTTCACCCCGTGCTGTATCTATAAGTATTACATGCTCTTTCATAAGGGAAAATTCCTCTCTTCCAATCATATGATATGTCTCAGGTAAAAGAGGTGCATGAAGGGTAATGATATCAGATGTCTTGATAAGTTCCTCAAAAGAGACAGGGGTTGCACCTCTTTTCTGTATCTCTTCTTCTGAAAGACCTGGATCATATGCAACAATTTCTGCGGAAAAACCGTATTTTAATATCTGGGCTACCCTACTCCCTATATTTCCTATACCCAGGATACCTACTCTCTTGCCTTTTATCTCATATCCTATAAAATTTACACGTTCAAGCCATCTATCATTTTTTACTGCAAGATAACCAGGAACAAGGCGTCTTGCCACAGCAAGCATAAGTGTTACTGTATGTTCTGCCATAGACTCTTGTTCTATTATGCCATTTACCTTTGTAAGGAGTACACCTCTTCTGGTTGCCTCTTCTATATCAATATTGTTTATCCCTATCCCATGTCTTGTAATGAGTAAGAGTTCCTCTACCTTTTCAAAAAAGGCCTTATCATAATTTGGAAGAACACTTGCCACAATTACATTATAACCTTTTAGGATCTCTCCCAATTTATCCCCTTCTATATCCTTTGGAACTGTGATTCTTTCCACATCACCTATCTCTTTTAATCTCTCAAGATGTAGGGGATTAAATACACCAAAACTACTTGAATTAACTATTGCTATCTTCGGCCTCTTTTTCCCATTCGACATGGAATACCCCCTCTCTATCTCTTCTTTCAAAGGTATGTGCACCAAAATAGTCTCTCTGTGCCTGGATAATATTTGCAGGCAATCTTTCTCTTTTAGCTCCATCAATATAATCAAGGGTAGATGATAGTACAGGCAGTGGAATCTCCACCTCTTTTGCCCTGAGTATCACCTCTCTAAGTGAGGATATATTATCTTTTATCATATCAATAAATCTCTCAGATAAAAGTGGTGTGGAAAGGTCTTTATTTTCAAGATACATCTCTTTAAAATCATTTAGCACTTTTGCCCTTATAATACAACCACCCTTCCAGATACGAGATACCTCAGCAAGGTTAAGGCCATATTCATATTCACCACTTGCCACATGTAAAAGATGAAAACCCTGGGCATAGATTAAAAGCATGGCTGTATAGAGTGCAGCCTCTAATATATCTAAAAATTCTGTCCCATCAACAGCCTGAAGGGTTGGTATATCTTCTTTATCCAACATACGGGAGATCTTTACCCTTTCCTCTTTATATGATGAAAGGATACGTGCAAAAACTGCCTCTGAAATAGATGGAACAGGAACACCAAGATCAAGTGCAGTTTGCGTGGTCCACTTTCCTGTCCCCTTACTCTTTGCCTTATCAAGTATAATATCCACCATGTAATGACCTGTATCTCTATCCTTTACACCCAAAAGGTTTCCTGTAATCTCTATAAGGTATGAATTAAGTCTTCCCTTATTCCACTCTTTAAAAATCTTCTGTATCTGAGGGATCTCCATGGAAAGACCTACCCTCATAATATCATAGACCTCTGCTATTGCCTCCATAATGGCGTATTCTATACCATTATGTGTCATCTTTACAAAGTGACCTGCAGAACCTCTGCCCAGATAGGCCACACACGGACCATCATCTGTCTTTGCAGCTGCCTTTTCCAATATCTCCTCCACTTCACGATATGCATCCTCATCACCACCTGCCATCATGGATGGACCATGAAGTGCCCCTGACTCCCCACCTGATATACCCAGACCAATATAACGAAGTCCATATTTATGTGCCCTTTCTATTCTCCTTTCTGTATCCTTATAGTAGGCATTTCCACCATCTATAAGAATATCCCCCTTATCAAGAAGCGGGATAAGCGCATCGATCATCTTATCTGTAGGTTCCCCTGCTTTAACCATGAGGATTATTTTTCTTGGTTTTTTAAGGGAGTCCACAAAATCAGATAGGGAATAGGTAGGGATGATCTTTTTCCCCTGGGCACGTTCTTTTACAAAATTCTCTGTCCTTTTTGCTGTACGGTTGTATACAGATACAGTATAGCCTCTACTTTCTATATTTAGGGCAAGGCTGCTACCCATAACAGCCATACCCACAACACCAATATGTGCATCCATCTTATACCCCCGAAAATGCGTTAAATCCACCATCTATTGGGACAACTACCCCTGTTACAAAACTTGCTGCATCTGATGCAAGCCATACTGTTACACCAATGAGCTCCTCTGGTTCACCAAAACGTCCCATAGGCGTATGGGCAATAATAGTCTTTCCCCTATCACTTAAGTTGCCATCTTCATCATACAATAGATACCTATTCTGTTTTGTGGATAAAAAGCCTGGTGCAATAGCATTTACCCTGAGTTTCTTATTGTATTCCTGTGCAAGATGTACAGCAAGCCACTGAGTAAAGTTACTTACCGCTGCTTTTGCTGCAGAATATCCTGGAATCCTTGTAAGGGGACGAAATGCATTCATGGAAGAGATATTTATAATAGATCCTCCATCTGGATTTTTCGCCATATATCTACCAAATGTCTGGGAAGGAAGTATTGCACCACCAAAAAGATTGAGTTTCACTACCCTATCCAGTGCATCAAAGGGTAGATCAAAAAAGCTTAAGTCCTTAGAGGTAGTAGCAGCTTTCATATTTCCACCTGCACAATTTATAAGGATATCTACCTTGCCCATATCATCTATGATCTTATCTGTTGCCTCTTTTAGTTTTTCTGGATCCATTACATCCATATAATATCCATAAGCCTCTATGCCCTCTTCTTTCGCCTTATTTACCACACCATCTGTAGGGCCAATATCTGTTACCACAATCTTCGCACCTGCCCTTCCAAGACCAAGTGCAAGATA
>JALVIU010000371.1 GCA_027028665.1 Candidatus Atribacteria bacterium
CGGTCCTCTCTATCGTAAATGCAAATATATATCCCACAAGAACTCCCAAAAGTGATGTAAGTGTCGCCATAAGCATACTATTCTGGAAGGCCTTTCTAAAGTACCAATTCTTCATAGCCTCTTTGTATACAGAAAGACTGTATCCATTGTTTGTGGAAATACTTACCATAAACACTTTGAATAAGGGATATAAGATAAAGAGAATAAGCGATAAAAGGATGGCCAAAACACCAAAGAAAAGAAGGGGATCTCCCCATAAAAGTTTTAGTTCCTCTCTGGATCTTCTGAAGTATTTTCTCATGGTTATAGAATAGGCCACCTCTTAAGAGGTGGCCTTACTCCTTCCGTATAGAATGTTTATCTATTTTGCAGAAAGTACCTCATTTACCCATCTCTGTACGAGACGCTTTTTGTTCTTTGCTGCCCATTCACCATCAAAGGTTATAATCTTAAGAGAAGAGAATGGAGGCATTCCCTTTCCAAGTTTAGCAGATGGAAGTACAGGATAGAAGAATGTTTTCTTTTCAGACAAGGTATCCTGTCCCTTCTTTGAAATCAACCAATCTACCAATTTCTTTGCCTCATCCAGGTGCTTTGCACCTTTGATAATAGATACGGCAGGTGATTCGAATCCTACACCTTCTTTAGGGAATACTACCTTAAGTGGATATCCTTTATCAATAAACTCAAAGAATGCAGGGGTAAACTGAATGCCAATTGCACACTGTCCCACTGCTACTGCCTTTGAAGGTCCTGTACCAGAAGAAGTATAGGTCTGGATATTCTTGTTGAGCTTTGCCATATACTTAAATGCTTCATCCTCCCCCATAATGGTTATAAGAGTCATAACCATATTATATGCAGTACCTGAAGACTGAGGTGTAGGTGCCTGGATCTGACCCTTGTATGCAGGGTTTAATAGATCTTCCCAGGAGGTAGGAACTGGTGCACCAAGCTTTTTGAGCTGATCCATATTCACAGCTACACCCAATGGGTTCATATAGAAACAGGTCCAGTATCCATCTTTGTCCTTAAAGTTTGGAGCAAGATTTTTTGCATTTGGAGATACATAAGGCTGTGTAAGACCACGGTCCTTTGCGATGATATGATTTTCATAAGGTGCACCAAACCATACATCTGCTTGTGGACGATTTTTCTCTGCCTCAATCCTTGCAAGTGCAGGACCAGAGGAGAGGTGTACAAAGGATACCTTTATTCCAGTATCCTCCGAAAATGCACTTAGAATCTTATTTGCATTTTCTTCATCCACACTGGAATAGATAACAAGCTTCCCACCTGCAAATGCAAGTGAACCTAAAGTCAATACAAAAACAAATAATACACCAAGGATTAATAAACTTCTCTTCATAATAATTAACCTCCTTTTAATTTTTTAAATGAAAATTCTCTTTTTTCATTATAAAGGATTTATAATAATAATGTCAAGTTTTTGATAATAAAATTTAATTACATAATAGATACTTTTTAAGTATATTAGTCTTTTATGTTATAATTATATAAGAAAGATATAAAAAAGGAGGAGGTATGGAAAAAAGGAAACTTGGATATACCGATCTGAAATTTACTGTAATAGGTCTTGGCACCTGGGCAATAGGCGGGGGTGACTGGGTCTACGGCTGGGGTCCTCAAGATGATAAAGACTCCATAGATACAATAAAAGAGGCTATAGATCTTGGTATAAATTGGATAGACACAGCAGCGGTTTATGGTCTTGGACATGCAGAGGAAATAGTAGGCAAAGCAGTAAAAGGACTAAGGGACAAGGTTTACATTGCGACAAAATGTGGTAGAAAATGGAAAGGAAAAGATCAGATATATGGGGACCTATCTGCAAAGAGTATAAGAAAAGAGATGGAAGACAGTCTGAGAAGGCTCGATATGGACTATGTAGATCTATATCAGATCCATTGGCCTGATCCCGATGATAGGATCGAAGAGGCCTGGGAGGAAATGGTAAAACTAAAAGAAGAAGGCAAAACCCGTTATATTGGTGTATCAAACTTCAGTATAGAGCAGATGAGGCGTATCCAAAAAACCCATCCCATTGCGTCTCTCCAACCAAAGTACAATCTGTTAAATCCTGATATAGAAGATGAGATACTACCCTTCTGCAAAGAAAACAATATCGGAGTAATAGTCTATAGTCCTATGGCATCAGGGCTGCTTACAGGAAAGTATGACAGAGAGAGGATCGAGGCACTTCCCAGATCTGACTGGAGGACATTTAGAAACCCAGACTTTCAAGAGCCCAAACTCACAAAAAATCTAAAAATTATAGAAATTATGAAAGAAATAGGAAAAAAATATAATGTAACACCATCTCAGCTTGCCATAGCATGGGTATTAAGGAGGGATGAGGTAACAGCTGCCATAGTGGGTGCAAGAAGACCTGGACAGATGAAAGACAACATAGGCGGTGCATTTGTACCTAAAGAAGC
>JALVIU010000372.1 GCA_027028665.1 Candidatus Atribacteria bacterium
TGGAAAATTTGAATTTTATAAGAATTATAATTGGTTTAGCTATATAAAAAAGTACTTGGGGAATTACATAGTTTACTAAAAAATGTATAAAATAAAAAAGGGCTATGACTCTAACATCATAGCCCTTAAAAGGAAAGAATCTATGATTTTTTTCTGGGGACCTTCAAGGGGATATTAGCAACTATTGCAGTTTCATTCTTTTCATTTACAATACGAAAATCAAGATGCTCCTCATCTATATCAAGATATTTTTTCAGAATTTCTATAAACTCTCTTTTTATATTCTCTACCGTTTCTGCAGATAAATTCAGTCTATCATAAACAAGGGCAAACTTAAGCCTCTCTTTTGCAGTATCCTTACTATTTTTCTCTCTTCTAAAAAAATTAAAGAAATCTGAAAGGCTCATTTCCGCGGTCCTCCTTTAGAAACAAAACCAGATATTGCGCTATAAATTGCAGCCCATAGTCCCTGTTTTTCTTCTAAATCCATAAATGGAACATCTTCCCCAACAAGTCTTCTTGCTATGTTGCGAAAAGCTTCTCCTGCCTTTGAATTCTTAGAAAATATTATAGGATTTCCTCTATTAGTAGAAACAATTATATTTTCATCTTCAGGCACTATTCCAATTATAGGAATGGAAAGGATCTCCTTTATATCCTCTACGCCTAACATCTCTCCTTTGTTTACCATTTTTGGCCTTATTCTATTTATAATTAAATTATAATCTTCTTTTCCACTCGCTTCAAGGAGGCCTACGATCCTATCTGCATCCCTTATAGCAGAAACCTCAGGAACTGTAACAATAAGTACACTGTCTGCAGGGGCTATTGCATTTTTAAAACCTTTTTCGATACCTGCAGGAGAATCTATGATAATAAAATCCGCTATTGGTCTCATATCATTTATAAGCTCCCTAAATGCTTCACTATCAACTGCATCCTTATCCTTATTTTGAGCAGCAGGAAGAAGAAATAAGTTCTTAAATCTTTTATCCTTTACTAAGGCCTGCTTTAATTTACAAGAACCCTGGAGTACATCAACAAGGGTATAAACTACGCGATTTTCCAACCCTAAAACTAAGTCTAAATTTCTAAGTCCTATATCTCCATCCACTAATATTACCTTTTTCCCAAGCTCAGAGAGAAAGGCGCCTAAATTTGCAGTGGTGGTAGTTTTTCCTACTCCTCCTTTTCCCGAGGTGATAGTAATAACCTTACCCTTCATTCTCAACCTCCCTTAATTCCTTTAGTATCGAAAAATCTGACGTAAAGGCGAATTCTCCTTTATATATGTATATAATTTTTGCACCATGCAAATCTTCTTTTTTCACCTTTTTTAAGAATTCTTCTCCTCTCATCATATAATTGCCTATTCTAATCTGAGAAGACTTTTTTAAATTATAAAGAATAATGTAAGTATTTGTGTCTCCCTTCACACCTGCGTGAACTACTCCACGGGTATCTCCCAAAATCGTTATACTACCTGTAGCACTTACCTCTCCTCCAGGATTTACATCACCAAAGACAATTACATCTCCTTCATTAAATACCTTTTGCCCAGACCTAATAGTCCTTTTTAAAACAGTAAATGATTCCCTCTTAGAAAATGATAATGGAGTCTCTACAAAACTCTTTTTACTTGATATCTCCAGAACCACTTTTTCAAGTGGAAGATTTAGTTTTTCAAATTTCTCTATAATATTTCTAAAAATTGGATTAATATTTCTCCTATCTCCAAAATTTAAAATTATTTTATTCGAAGAAAGTAAAGGAAAAGCTTCAGAAACAACAGAAAATAAGTTCTCCATTGCTGTTTCTAAAGGAACATGTGGGTCTATAAATAAAATTATTTTATCATTTTCTCCTCTAATTTTTACAATCTCATTTTTCATATTTATACCCTTTATTTTTTAAATTAATATAACACATAAAAAAAATAAAGTCCAGCAAAAAGCCAGACTTTATTTTTAAAATTTTTTAAAAGTCTTTTTATTAACTTTACCCCTATAAATGATAAAACTTGGCCTATTTCAAAATATCTTTAAGTTCATTAATTTGTTTTGATATAATATCTTTTGCTTTTTCAATTATATCGATAACTGTAGGGTCATTCAGCTTATAATAGGCACTTATACCCCTTCTATGGACAGAGATAATATTCGCCCTCTTTAAAACAGCAAGATGTCGAGCAATATGTGATTCATCCTTTCCCATTTCTGGGATAAGATCACAGAGACAACTCTCTCCATCCTTTAGAAGGTATATAATCTTAATTCTTGTAGGATGGGATAAAGCTTTAAAATATTCAGCTTCCAGTTCAAAAATTCTGTCCTCGTTTTCCATATTTATTATTTTACGATATTTTGATAATTTAGTCAAGAGTAAAAATCGAAAAAACGAAAAAAAGTTAAAATTTAATTTTTTATTTCCCACTACTTCAAAAAGTTTAGCAACTTTAACTTTTTACTACCACAATTTAAGCTTTATAGCCTACATCATACTAAATTACTAACTTTTTCTTCCTAAATATCGATTCTACTATTACATTACTTTTCTTTTGGGGAAACTATCTCCCTATACCCATATGCTCTTTATAAAGCAAAAAAGCTCCCTATTTTTATCTCAAATATTTCAAAGCATTTTAACCCTCTCCATCTATTTTTAATCTTCACCAATATTCTCCAAAACATTGCATTTTTCATAATCTTATAATTTACTTTTCTTCTTCCATAAATTTAAACATTACAAAGACCAACACAAAAACAACTACAAGAAGTACATAAGAAGTTGCTGCTGCCTCTGCGAAATTAAGCCCCATAAATGTCTTTCTATAAATGAAATAACTAAGGACTTCTGTAGAAACACCTGGACCCCCCCTTGTCATAACATATATAAGGTCATAGGTCCTAAATGCAAAAATAGTTCTTATAAGAAGGGTAACTATAATAACGGGTTTCATAAGAGGAATAGTTATAAAGAATAACTTTTGCCATTCATTTGCTCCATCAATAGTAGCTGCTTCATAAGGCTCCTTAGGTAATGATACCAGGCCTGCAAGGAGTAGAAGTATCATAAAAGAGATCTGTTGCCATATATCTACAAATAACACACTCCAAAATGCACCCTTAGGGGAACCTAACCAATTTATAGGTCCTATACCAAAGAGTGATAAAAAATAGTTTACAACTCCTAAATCAGGATGAAGTAACATCTTCCATACTAAACCTACTGCAACAGGACTCAAAAGCATAGGTATAGTTAAAATAGTGTAATAAATACTCTTAAATTTTATATCTCTATTAAGCATAAGAGCAATTATAAAACCAAGTATAAATTCTATAGAAACTACAGCTATAACAAATGAAAGAGTAACAAGTAAAGAGTTCCAAAAGTATGAATCATTAAGGGCATTTATATAATTCTCCAGACCCACAAATAGATTAAAACCTGGACTAACAAATGTATAACTATAAAAACTTGCTATCAAGGAATAGATGAGTGGAAAGGCCACTACAGCAGCCAGAACGACTACTGTAGGAGCCAAAAACCCATAACCTGCTATTTTTTCTTGCAAGAAAAGAGAATATGTCCTCTTTCTCATTTAACCAACCTTGCCTGTTTTGCTAATTTTAATAATTCCTTAGCCACAGTATTTAAAGCCTTTTTAGCATCTTTTTGTCCTGCACATGCAAGAGAAAGCTCCCTTCCAGTTACTTCTATCATCTGAGCACTATACTGGAATTCCGGTACTGGCTTTGCCTGTGCAAGAAGTTTCTCTACATCTTTATACCAAGGATATTTTGCAAGGACATCCTTATCATTGAATATATCTTTTCTGGTAGGTGCACCACCAGCCAATGCTCTCTTTTTAGCAATATCAAAGGATTCCACCCATTTTATGAATTCCCATGCCTCCTTTTTGTGAGCAGAATTTTTAGGAATTGCCCAACCCCATCCACCGTTTAGTCCTACTCCACCTGGCATAGGAGCAAGCGCTACTTTTCCTGCAACCTTTGATGTATTTGGGTCATCAAGTTGCGCAAGCATCCAGTTATATGTAATCATACTAAATGCCTTACCCTGAGACATAATTCTAAAAGAATCATCAAGATTAAAGGAAAGTGCGCCAGGAGGTGCTGCAGTTTTAAGTGCTTCTTTGTAAAGCTCTACTGCCTTTAAACCTTTATCATTATTTATAATAGGCTTCCAATTCTCATCATAAAAATCACCACCTACAGAGAAAAGATAGTTACACCATTCCATTACGATGGGATCGCCTCTCTGTGCCTGCATAGCAGAGCCATAAACCCCTGCATTTTTCTGCATAAAAGCAGCAAGCTTTACATAACCTTCTACACTATCAGGTAATGCAAGCTCTGTCCCATATTCTTGTTTCCATTTCTCTTTTAATTTAGAGTTATTTAAGAGATCCTTTCTGTATATAAGACCCATAGCATAGTTATACATAGGGATCATATATAACTTATTCTGATAATATCCCACCATTTTGAGCATAGAAGGTAAATATACAGAGGTATCAAAATTATCTTTTTTTACATATGATCCAAGGTCTAAAAGCCAACCTGCTGCAGGAAATTCTCCTGCCCAATAGTTATCTACTTCTAAAAAATCATACTGGCAGTTGGGACTCATAAGCTGTGGCACAAGTTTTGCATGCATATCAGAATATTGAACAATCTCAAACTGTACCTTTATTCCAGTTTTTGCCTCAAAATCAGGAAGTAGCTTTTCAATAATCCTTGTCTCAGGCACATCTTCCATTAAGGCCTTAAGAGTTACACCTGAAAAGCCTATACCTGCCCACAAAAGGAGCACACCAATAACAAGCAAAGAAACTACTAACTTCTTCATCTTTACACCTCCAGAGTTATTTTATTGCACCAAAACTTAATCCTCTTACAAGGTATTTCTGAATAAAGAAAGAGATAGCAACAATAGGTAAATTAGCAATAACAACACCTGCTGATAATTTACCTATCAAAACCCCTCTCTGTGTTTGTAAGGCAGCCAATGCCACAGGAATAGTGCTTGTCTCTGCCCCTGTCAAAACAAGTGCAAATAAAAATTCATTCCAGCACATAATAAAACTCAAAACCCCTGCAGACATAATGCCTGGTGCAGCTATTGGAAAAATAACCTTAAAAAATGAAGTTAATCTGGATGCACCATCAATAAGGGAAGCCTCTTCAAGCTCTTTTGGCACACCTTCAAAAAATCCCATAAGAATCCATACAAGAAAGGGAAGATTAAAAGCCATATAGGAAAACGTAAGACCTGTACGGGTATTTAGGAGATGAGCTGTAGAGAAAATTGCAAAAAGTGGTAGTATAAGAACGATTGGTGGTAGCATTTGAGTACCGATTATTAGAAATCTTGATACCTTCCCCCCTGGTTTATATCTTGCAAGAGCATATCCTCCTAAAGAGGCTATAGGAATAGAGATTAAAGTAGAAACAAAAGCCACAACAAAGCTATTGTAAAATTTTAGAGCAAAGCCATTTTCCTTAAATAATAGAACATAATTTTTTAATGTAGGATGAAAAATAAGCCTTGGTGGTATCTCATATGCTATTACCTCTGTAGCAAAACTTGTTCTTATAGTCCATAGAAGAGGAAGAAGAATAATAAGTGAAAAGGTTATAAGTATAATATGTGCTGCTATATTCCAATGTCTACTCTCTGCATTAAAGGTTTTACTTTTCATCTTGAGTCTCCGGATTTAAGCATAGATAAAAGTTCTTCATGAATATGAGGGTTTGCACATACAATATCTCCTCTGTCTAAAGAAAACTCATCTCCTTCGATTCCTGTAACAGTGGCACCTGCTTCTTTTAAAATAACTACCCCTGCTGCTAAATCCCAGGGGCAAAGTCCCCACTCCCAATACCCGTCTAAAGCACCTCTGGCTACATAACAACACTCAAGGGCAGCACTTCCCAGAGACCTCACTTCTTGTGCCCCATTTAATGCATTTTTCACATATTCCACAACCAGGGATATACTATCTCGATTGTAAGGCCATCCTGTTGCAAGAAGGGCATTTTTCAGAGAAGAAGTAGAGGAAACAGAGATCTTCATATTGTTAAGATATGCACCTTCTCCATCTATTGCCCAGTACATTTCATGAGAAATAGGATTATAGACAACTCCTATCTTAGGCTCATTATTTTCCCAATATCCAATAGATACAGAAAAAACAGGGAAACCATGGGCAAAATTCAGGGTACCATCTAATGGATCAACATAAAAGGCGGTGGCCTCTTTTTTATTTTCTTTTTCTTCTGCTACAATAGATATGTCAGGAAATTCTCCAGAGAGAATGCCTATTACTATATCCTGTACTTTTTTGTCTACTTCTGTTACAAGATCTGCATTCATACTCTTTTGGGTAATTTTAAAATCCCGTGTACTAAAATAGTCTCTAAGGATCGCCCCTGCCTCTTCGACAGCCCTTATCATTGTATCTTTTAATCTAATGTACACAGACTCCTCCTGTAACATTTATGGCCTGTCCTGTGAGGAAATTGGCATCATCTGATGCGAGAAACAACACTACCTTTGCCACATCTTCTGGATAGCAAAGTCTTCCAAGTGGTGTCATGTCAATATACTCCTTTCTCACCTTCTCAGGATCATCTATACCCCTCAATTTTGCCTCCCAGACTACTTCCCTATCCTGCATACTGGTCTTTACAAATCCAGGACAAACCGAATTTACATTTATACCATAAGGTGCAAGCTCTTTGGCAACTGCCTGCATAAATCCCAAAACTGCAAATTTTGAGGCAGAATAATGGGCAAGCAATGGGGCACCAAGTTTTGCAGCCATAGATGCAGTAGTTACAATCTTTCCCTTTTTCTCTTTCATCATATATGGGGCAACAGCCTTTGTTACAAAAAATACCCCTTTAGCATTTACATTCATATTAAAATCCCAATCCTCTTCTGTAAGTTCCCAAAAGTGATTCATATTAGATACACCAGCATTGTTAAGTAAAATATCAATCCTCCCAAAGGCATCTATAACCTTTTTTACAACCTCTTGAACCATCTTTTCATTGGTTACATCCAATTTATAGGAGATGGAAGAGGGAGAATATTTCCTTACCAGTTCCAAAGTCTCAGAAAGGGCCTCCTCATTTATATCTGTTAAAA
>JALVIU010000373.1 GCA_027028665.1 Candidatus Atribacteria bacterium
ATAATAGGCTCCAGCACTCCATGAACTTTTATAGATGCTGCAAGCTCGTCCAGTGCATCATCATCAAATCTCTCTCTGGGCTGAAATGGACTGGGATCTATATCCTCAAGAGGGATTTCCCTCACCATCATGCCCTGATCCTTACCCCCTGCACCAGGAAGAAGGGCACTCAGTCCTTTTCCTAATCCACCTTTAGCCAATCTCCATCACCTCTTTTGCAAGCCCTCTATAGGCCTCTGCCCCTTTAGATGCAGGGTCATAGAGATTAATGGGTTTACCAAAACTTGGGGCCTCACTCAATCTCACGCTCCTTGGGATAAAGGTATGGAAGACCTTTTCTCCAAAATAATCCTTTGCCTGTTTTGCCACCTCTTGAGAGATATTTGTCCTTTTATCATACATGGTTATAAGGAGCCCCATTATCTCAAGTGAAGGGTTTATGTGTTCTTTCACAAGCTCAATGGTATTTAGAAGCTGTGTAAGACCTTCGAGCGCATAATACTCTGCCTGTACCGGTATAACTACATCTGTTGCAGCAGCAAGGGCATTTATAGTGAGAAGTCCCAGTGAAGGGGGCGCATCTATTATGATAAAATCATAATCATTTATTATCTTTTGTATACTCTTTTTTAATACCGTTTCACGAGAGAGTATATTTACAAGTTCAATCTCTGCACCTGCAAGCTGGATATTGGCAGGTACAAGATAAAGCCCATTCACAGATGTAGAGATAATTATATCATATATATCTCTTTTTTTGATCATAAGGTCATAGGTAGAATACTCTATCTCCTCTTTGGGTATACCCAGACCACTTGTGGCATTTCCCTGGGGGTCAATATCGATAAGCAGTACCCGCTTTCCCATCTCTGCAAGGTATGCAGAGAGATTTACAGAGGTAGTGGTCTTCCCTACACCACCCTTCTGGTTTGCAATCGCTATAATCTTTGTCATATCTCCTCCACCTATGTAAGGGGTCTTTTCTGTGGAATCCCCGGACGTCTTGGATACCTATCAGGCGTCTTACCCACCTTTTCTAAAAAGAGTAGAGATCTCTTATGCTCAATAATAGGTAATTTATAAAAATATATATCTTTAGTTATCAATCTTAAAAGCTCTAAGGCCTTTACACTCTCCCGCAATTCTACCCTTACATCTCCTGATTTATAGGCAACAACCTCTCCACCCACCCGGGCAAAACATGCTGTAACCTCCAAAAGCACAGGGAGTGATGCCACAGCTCGTGAAACAACCAGATCAAAGGTTTCACGAAAGGAAGGATCATGTCCTACAACTTCTGCACGTTCATTTATTATAATAATACCAGAAATATCCAATTTGTCAATTAAATCTTTTAAAAATTTTGTTTTCTTTTTCACAGATTCTACCAAAGTAAGTTGAATTTTTGGAAATAAAATCTTAATTGGTATTCCAGGAAAGCCTCCTCCAGTACCCACATCGATAATTTTTATATTATTTTTTAGATTATTATAGAATTTTGCAATAAAAATAGAATCAATAAAGTGTTTTACAATAATCTCTGTGGGATTTTTTATAGCGGTAATATTATAAGGGGTTTCTTGTAGAAAAGAAAGATATAT
This sequence comes from Candidatus Atribacteria bacterium, assembly GCA_027028665.1. Classification (GTDB taxonomy): domain Bacteria; phylum Atribacterota; class JALVIU01; order JALVIU01; family JALVIU01; genus JALVIU01. The sequence continues at coordinate 1,602 of JALVIU010000373.1, forward strand.
CGAAAACCTTTCGATGATGGCTTCGCTTAGCGGTAGATTGTTATTTCTAAGAAAAGATATCAGAATATCCAGGGGTATATTTGTATGTTTCACGTGAAACTATTTCCCCACACAGAAATTTGCAAATACATGTTCTATTACGGATTCTACATACTCCTTCCCTGTAATCTTATATATTGCCCTTAATGCTTCTTCTAAATCAAGCCCTACAAGGTCAACAGGCATATCATTCATAAGGGCATTATGGGCCTTTTCCAAAAAACTAAGCGCCTCTTCCAAAAGCTGTTTGTGGCGCAGATTGGTAAGTAGTGCCTCCCGCTTTACACCATGTCTATCTTTGGATATTACAAGCTCTTTCATAATGGTTTTGAGCTTATCTATCCCTTCTTCTCTTTTTGCAGAGATCTCAACAGTTGGGATATCCATATTATCAAATAAAGAGAGAACTTCTTTGGTATTTAAAACAGCTGATAGGTCTATTTTATTTAAAATAATTATTATCTTTTTATTTCTGATAAAATTTATTATTATTTTATCCTCTTCTTGTAATTGCTCTGATTTATCAACTACAAAAAGCACAAGGTCTGCATCTTCCAGCTCTTTTATGCTTCGTTCCACACCCATACGATCCAGAGGATGAGCAGTATCAATTATACCTGCAGTATCTACAAGGTTAAACAGTACACCATCTATAGTAATAGACTCCCTGAGGCTATCCCTTGTCGTTCCTGCAATAGGAGTAACAATTGCCCTCTCTTCTGCCAAAAGCACATTTAAAAGGCTTGATTTTCCCACATTGGGTCTACCCACTATTACAGTCTTTACCCCATGGGAAAGTA
>JALVIU010000374.1 GCA_027028665.1 Candidatus Atribacteria bacterium
GTGGAGTAAAACCCAAGATAGAAGGGGATATTGTAAAAACCAATGGTACTACAATCTTGGGCTCAGATGATAAGGCTGGAATTACTGCTATTTTAGAGCTCCTTACTTTGATTAAAGAACAAAACTTAGAACCTGAGATAAATATAGTTGCTGCATTTACTATATCTGAAGAAATAGGCCTTTTAGGTGCAAAAAATATTGACCTTAAAGGAAGAAAGATAGATTTTGCATATGTATTAGATAGTTCTAAGGATCCAAAATATATAGTACACAGGGCCCCATCTCATTATGAACTCTATTTTACAGTACATGGTAAGTCTGCCCATGCAGGGGCAAGCCCTGAGAAAGGGATAAATGCTATATATGTAGCAAGTAAAATCATATCCTCATTTAATATGGGAAGAATAGATGAAGAAACAACATTTAATATAGGAAAGATCTCTGGCGGAAGGGCATTTAATATAGTTCCTGATAAAGTGGAATTTGTAGGGGAAACAAGGAGTCATTCGGAAGAAAAGATTCAACGTATCTTAAAAGAGATAGAGGAAAAGACAAAAGGCATATCCGAAGAAAATGGTGCTAAGGTAGATTTTAGAAAAGTAGAGAGCTTTAAGGCCTATAATATTGATAAAGATGCTCCAATAATAAAAAATATTATTTTTGCATATGAAAAATTGGGTGCAGAATATATACTTACATTCACAAATGGGGGAAGTGATGCAAATGTTTTTAATAAAATGGGTATACCTGCCATTGTAATAAGTGAAGGAACACATAATCCTCATACACTTGATGAATGGGTAGATATAGGTGATATTGTAAAGGTTTCCAATATATTAGTTTCACTATGTGGGGTATGAAAATGGAAAGGACCATTGATAAAAAGTTGATATATAAAGGTAAAATTATAGATTTAGAGGTATTAGATGTAGAGCTTCCTGATGGGAATAGGAGCAAAAGAGAGATTGTGCTTCATAGGGGAGCTTCAGCTATTATACCTATAGATCAGGATGGAAATATTGTAATGGTGAGACAGTATAGAAAACCTGTAGAAAAAGAGTTGCTTGAGATACCTGCAGGGACTTTAGAGGAAGGAGAAGATCCTCTGCATTGTGCAAAGCGTGAACTTATCGAGGAGATAGGTTATGGGGCCAAGAGCTTTGAACCTCTTGTGTCTTTTTATTCCACCCCTGGTTTTACTACAGAGAAACTATTTTTATATATTGCAAGGGAGCTTTATAAAGAAGAGGGAGAAGCTGATTTTGATGAATTTATAGAGGTTGAAAAGGTAAAATTGGAAGATGCGTTTTCTATGGTGATGGATGGAAAGATAGAGGATGCAAAAAGCATTATAGGAATATTACTTGCTTATCAAAGGTTAAAGGGTTGATATGTCTGAACTAAAAGAATTTTTTGTAGACCTTCACGTTCACATAGGAAGAACAAGAAAGGGGCAGCCCGTAAAGATTACTGCCTCTCGAAATCTTACATTTGAAAATATTGCAAGAGAGTGTGCAGAGAGAAAGGGTATAGATGTAGTAGGTATAGTGGATTCTACCTCTCCTGCTGTAATAGAGGATATAGAGGAACTTCTGGATAATGGAAAAATGGAGGCCCTAAGAGATGGGGGTTTGGTATATGATAAAAAGGTGACAGTTATACTTGCAAGCGAAGTAGAGGTGGAAGAAAAAAACGGGGGACATGCCCATCATGTAGCTATTTTTCCATATCTGGATGATGTAAAGAAGTTCTCTAATGTCTTATCACGTCTTGTAAAAAATTCCAATCTCAGTACCCAAAATACCAAAAAGAGGGCACAAGAAATATTCAATATTGTAAATGATATAGGGGGAGTGCTCTTTCCTGCACATGCATTTACCCCACATAAAAGTGTGTACGGTAATTGTGCAAGAAGGTTAAGTGATATCTTTACAAAAAAGACATTAGAAAAAATTCCTGCATTAGAGCTTGGATTAAGTGCAGATACAGATATTGCAGATCGAATCGGAGAGCTTTCGGATTTTACTTTTTTAAGTAATTCTGATTCACATTCCTTACCAAAGATAGGAAGGGAATACAACATATTTCTTATGGAACAGCCTACATATAAAGAAGTATTGCTTGCATTGTGGAGAAAAGAAGGAAGAAGGATAGTAGCAAACTATGGTATGGACCCCAAATTGGGTAAATATCACAGGACTTATTGTAATGACTGTGGTCACATTGCTACATCTTCTCCACCTGTATTTAAGTGCGAGAAGTGTGGGAGCTTAAACATAACAATGGGGGTACTTGATAGGGTGGTGGATATTGCAGACTATAAAGAACCTAAGCATCCACCACATAGGCCACCATATCATTATCAAGTTCCTTTAGAATTTGTACCAGGTATTGGAAAAAAACTTTTGGAGAAGTTATTCGATTATTTTGGTACAGAAA
>JALVIU010000375.1 GCA_027028665.1 Candidatus Atribacteria bacterium
TGTAGAAGAGAATGGAAAGATCTTTTATGGAGGTTTTGGTACATATGTAGCAGGTGCTTTAAAGCTTGAGCGGGGAAAGAGAAATATTATATCTACTGCTCTTATTGAGATCTCTTTAAAGAGAGTCCTATTTTTACCTAAGGGAATAAATATAGAGAAAAAAGAACTGTATATACCAGGAATTCCGTTTAAAGTAAAAGTAGAATTTATTGAAGAAAATGAACCCAATGCCCCACTGAAAAAAATTCAAGAACTTATGAGAACAGAGGAGGTAAGACTTGCTGATAAAGTTTCTCAAGACTATGGAGGAATTCCCACAGTGGTTGATGGAACATTATATTTTCCCTGGAAGCATGCAAATGTTGTAGGATTTGTAAAAAGTCTTCATACTCTTTACCTACCAGATGATCTTATTCATATCATTTTGAGATTAAGAAAGGGGGAGAGAACCCCTCTTTTCTTAATAATGTTTAAAGATGGAGAGCTTTCAAAAAAGTATAGCTGGTTTATGAGGCTTATAGACATAGGAGAGGAAGATTTCCCATATATGGGAATTGTACGATTGGAAGCGCCAGGTAGCATGGAAAGGGATGAACTTTCTTCTTTAGTTTCATGGTCTTTATCCTTGAAAGATTTTGTATCAAGCAGGATGAGGGATAAGAGATCTCCTCAAAACCTTCTTCCTGTAGGTGCCCTGGAGAGAGAATTAAAAAAGAGAATAGGAAATGAGTATCTTATAAACCAAAAAATCAGGGTCTTGGCAAGAACTAAATTTATTTAATTTTAAAAAAATTATACATCCCCTTGACAAATTTCCCTAAATTTATTATACTTAGTACTAACATATTTTTCTATCGAATTGTCTTTTTTTATACTTTTAGTTATTATATAACATACATATTTTATTATTGAAATGCTAAGATTTTCGAATATATATAAGTTTTTAACCAGTCCAATAAAAACTTTTTTGGACCGTAGTTTTTATAGGAAGGAGGTAGATGATGTCCAACAAAATGACGAAAGAGGATGTTTTTAGGTATGTAGAGGAACATGATATAAAGTTTATTAAGATTTGGTTTACTGACATCCTCGGATTTTTAAAGGGGTTTACCATACCCAAGGAAGAACTTCCCCGAGCCTTTGAAGAGGGAATAGGGTTCGATGGTTCTTCAGTAGAGGGATTTACAAGGATCGATGAGAGCGATATGGTAGCAATCCCTGATCCTTCCACCTTTTCTCCTCTTCCCTGGAGACCAAAAGAAAAAGGTGTTGCCAGGATGTTTGGAGATATAGTAATGCCAGATGGTACACCTTTTGAAGGGGATCCAAGGTATGTATTAAAGAGGAATTTAGATTATGCAAAGAATTTGGGATTCGATTTTTATGTAGGACCAGAACTTGAATATTTTTACTTTAAAAGTTCAGAGGATACAGAAGTACTTGATAAGGGTGGATATTTTGATTTTATTCCAAGAGATGAAGCGCTTGATATGAGAAGAGAGACGGTTTTATTTTTAGAGGAGATGGGTATCCCTGTAGAGTATGCCCATCATGAGGTGGCACCTTCCCAGCATGAGATAGATTTAAGATATCAGAATGCGCTTACTATGGCAGATTTTGTGATGACATACAGGCTTGTAGTAAAGGAAGTGGCCTACAGGCATGGCGTGTACGCAACATTTATGCCAAAACCGATCTTTGGTGAAAACGGTTCTGGCATGCATATTCATATGTCATTATTTGATGTAAGAAATAATAAGAATGCATTTTTTGATAAAAGTGGTAAATATTATCTTTCAGACACAGCCCTTTCCTTTATAGCAGGTGTACTAAAGTATGCACCAGAGTTCACCGCCGTAACATGCCAGTGGGTAAACTCTTATAAGAGACTTGTTCCTGGATATGAGGCTCCGGTCTATGTTTCCTGGGCACAGAGAAATCGTTCAGATCTGGTGAGGGTACCTATGTATAAGCCTGGGAAAGAGATGGCTACCCGTATTGAGCTAAGGAGTCCAGATCCTGCTTCTAATCCATATCTTGCCTTTGCTGTAGTCCTGAGGGCAGGCCTTAAGGGTGTAGAAGATAAGCTTACACCTCCTGACCCTGTTGAAGAAAATGTATATGAGATGACACCAGAAGAGAGAGTAAAACGGGGTATTGGTATGCTTCCTGGTAGTCTTATAGAAGCTATTCAGCTTACTGAAAAGTCTGAGGTTGTAAGAGAGGCATTAGGCGACCATGTATTTGAGCACTTTATTGATAACAAAAAAATAGAATGGGATAGATATAGAACTCAAATTACGCAGTTTGAACTCGACAACTATTTACCTGTACTTTAGAGTTTCACCCCCTAAAATGGGTGGGAATATCCCCACCCATTTTGCCCCCTTTTTTTATAGATTGGGAATGGATTCCCCCATCCATTCCCTTTTTT